>CAZUHR010000304.1:0-4403 GCA_964620335.1 uncultured Desulfobacteraceae bacterium | reverse complement strand
ATGATCAGCAAGGGCATGATCAATGTCAAGTTCGGTTTTACTGAAAAACTTGGCATTACCGAGATTGTCGAGGCAGGCCATCCCCTGCCCGATCTAAAGGGTGTGGAAGGGACAAGAAGGATTATTGATTTTTTAGAAAAGGCCGATGAAAAAGACTTGATATTCTCGCTCATTTCCGGTGGTGGTTCCGCTTTACTTCCCCAGCCCGCGGGAGATATCACACTTGAAGAAAAGCAGGAACTGACTCGCAATTTACTGGAGTGCGGGGCCAGTATTGACGAAATCAATGCGGTAAGGAAGCATATATCCTCGTCAAAAGGCGGGCAGATGGCAAGGGTTAGCTTTCCTGCCACCATTGTAAATCTGATGCTGTCGGATGTGGTGGGAGACAAAATGGACGTAATCGCCTCAGGTCCTTTTGTCCCTGACAGATCCACATTTAAAGAGGTATGGGATATCCTGGAAAAATATGGCCTAAAGGATATTCCCAGAACAATTGAGGAACATTTGAGGGCAGGTTTAGATGGGCTGATCCCTGAAACACCCAAAGCCAATGAATCCGTATTCGAAAATGTTTTCAATTTTATCGTAGGGAGTAATATTATTGCGCTGGAAGCTGCAAGAGAAAAGGCAGAAAAAATAGGATATCAAAGCCTGATTTTATCTTCAATGGTCGAAGGCGAAACAAGAGATGTAGCAAGGGTTCACGCCGCTATTGCCAAGGAGATTGTGAAGACAGGTCACCCGATTTTTTCACCTGCCTGTATTATTTCAGGGGGCGAGACAACTGTAACCATTCACGGCAAGGGGCTGGGTGGAAGAAATCAGGAATTCTGTTTGTCAGCAGCCCTTGATCTCGTGGAACTCCCTCCGCGGGTGGTTATACTCAGCGGGGGTACGGACGGTAACGACGGTCCCACGGATGCTGCCGGAGCCATGGTTGACCCTTATACTATACGGCGGGGGAAAGAACTAGGGATGAAGGCCATTGATTTTTTGACCAATAATGATGCTTACCACTTTTTTGAGAAGACAAACGATCTTCTGATGACAGGACCCACCAATACCAACGTTATGGATGTCAGGCTTGTCCTGGTGAGGTAGTACAGTTCATGTTGTGAACTATGAGCTTTTTTTATTCCACCTCCGGACGAGATAGGGTTTGGCCATTTCAAAGGTAGTACAATCATCCTCGATCGCCTCTTCCGCCTGTTTGATGGACATATTTTCAGTCCTTTTTACAAATGAGAGAGTCCTGCCGAAGTATAGGGGAATGAGGGCTTCCATCATAAGATCGCGGTCTACCGGTGCGTCCCGATAGGAAATGGAAGTATCGAAAAGAACCCTTGCCCACAGGTCTGTAGGGAAGTTGAATTCGGCCTCTTTCATTTCCTTGATTTCAAGCAACTTTTTGTAAACATCTTCGGTCAGGACACTTTTCCAGATGTCATTATACTCTTTAAAGCCTCCGTGAAATTTGTCGAGCAGGTTCTGTGTATTCACCTCTACCGAAGGCGGCATTTCCACTTCACCGAGCCCGAAACCATAAATGGCCGTTGGTCTACTATACTTAACCCTCCTCCAGAAAGAATCGAAGTAACTCATCATGGAAAAAATTGTGCCTACCACCTGACGGAACATGGGACCGAGATGGGCTCCCGGATCCTTGGTTCGATGGATTTTGGGTCTTCCCATGAAAGACTGGCAGATGTGGACTCGCTGGTTAATGGCCAATGTAGTCATCCATATATCAATCCCGAAATTTGCCACGGCTTCGTCCCACGATGTACTCTCCAGGTAGACCTTCGCGAGTTTGCCACTGAAGCCGAAATCCCCGCCAATGGGTTGCCGTGTCCTCCTGCCGTACAATGCCCTTGTCATGGGATAGGCGATCCCGTTTGTGATAGTGCCGTCATATTTGTGCCTGACATAAAGAGGGGCTACATAGGAAAACCCCTCAAAGAGTGGTTCTCCCAGATGCCTTATCCATTCCGGGGTGATGCTCTTCAGGTCTGCATCTACGACTACAACGGCCTTTGCTTTGAGATCGAGGACCTTTTGAAAGAGGTTCTTGAAATTGTTTCCCTTGCCCTTTACACCCGGTGGCGTTGAGAGATAGATTTTTGGTGCTTCTGTGGAGGTATCGAGAAAGGCCTGCCTTGTATTATCGGGAGAATTATTATCGCAATTGATGATGACATAGGACTTATCGCTGAAATATTTTTTCAGTCCCTCATCGGCCTGGATTATGGGGTAGCTTATGGAATCGGCCTCATTGTAAGAGGGAATGCACACAACCATCTCAACTTTTTCTATTTTATCAGGGTTGATCTCGGATTCGAAATTGTCAGACATTACCGCCCTCCTCTAAAAAAACTCTGCATTCTTCAGTCAGCCCCAAAAACAGGCTCGCATGTACGGAATTCCTCTTTATATGTGGTATACCCAAAGCCAAAGGTATAATTTTCCTTCAAATGATGGCTAAATGCTTGTATTATCTAATATGTCCAAGACGGCTGAATTCCACCCCTTAGGTCCGATTTCTCGGGTAATTTTTAGCCGTGGTATTTTTTCCCTCAGCTCAGAATAGTCCTTTTGTGATTTAACTAGAATTGGGCAGTCGGCACGCTCCAGCATCGAAAAATCGTTCGGGCTGTCTCCAAGCGCAATTGAAAAAACGTTCCCACGCACCTCCTTGTACCAGGAAACAACCTTTTCCACGGCCAGGCCCTTATTATTTTTGCCCTGGATATGAAAAAACCTTCCACCTTCCGTAATGGTAAGCCCTCTGTTCGTTGCGGCCCTGAAAAGAACTTCCCGGTCTAAACGTTTTTTATCCAGGATGATAAATGGTTCGTCATACTCCCGCATTGCCGCTAGTTGGGAGTCTTCCCTGTCAAGGCCTGTAAGTCGTGATATTTCCTTAATGCTCATATCTGAAAATCCTTTGATGTTCAAGCCTAATTCGTTTCGAATTCCCTGAAGTCCCCTGACCAAACGGCTGTAAGGCAAGCCGAGAGACAGTTTCCACAGGTCCTTGTCAAGAGATGCACCGGGAGGTGGAGTGCCAAAGATTTCACTCGGGAAAAAAATTCCGCCGCCGTTTTCGGAGATAAAGGGGGCAGAAATGGGCAACCTTATGCGAAGCTTGTCCATTTCTGCCCTGGTCTTGCTTGAGACAAGAATAACAGGGACATCAAGCTTTTTGCATAGATGAAGGGCAGGCATGGCCTTTTCCCATCCATAGGTTTGATGATCCAGCAGGGTACCGTCCAAATCGGTAAATATTATTTGAAATGGGGTCCCTTTCACTCCGGTACTGTGGTTTTTTCCCATTAAAGGCTTTTTCTCGCTGGTATGGAAAGTAAGTATCGATCCTGATAGCCGTCAACCCGATTTTCAATGAGCAAAACAGACATCTACCATACCCCAATTCATGGGCTTACAGACTTCGAAATTTCATTGCGGTCTATTTCAGATTCGGTGTCTGGCTTCCAGATGTAGGCAGCGGAAACACCCGAAGCGGAATGACTATTTAAGGCTCCCACTGGAAAATCTTCTTTTCTCATTTTCGACAACCTCAATCAGATCAAAGAAAATTTGTGGCAGCTTATTAGAAACGCGTTCCCAGGAAACAGTCTGTGGCATTTCAAAGATGCTCTGTTGAGTTCGGCTCTCAACTTTCAAGATGGCTTCAGCAAGGCCGTTTTTAATAAAAGGTTTAAACTCCGGGTGGGAGTTGACGAATCTTAAAAATTTTTCCGTCATCCTGTAAGGCGATGTAAGTACTTCTCCGGCTAGTATGATTGAATTACGAAAGACATTCCTTATCAGGTATTCTTCCGTATCTCTGTCATAATTGAGATTGCTAAAGCTTGCATCGTCTGAGTATTTTTTTACCTGTTCTTCAGCAACTGCCTGGTAGGTGACGGCCAGGTCCCGGAAAAATGTATCTGAGATTTCAAGGCCTTCCTCTATCACGAGTGCGTTCATCAGGGTGGTAACAATGTCAATTGCCATTCGATTGAGACCCTTTGTCTGATCTTCAGCGGAGATGTCCTGATGTTTGTGTTCAAAAGGATTATTGGAGAACATAACCTGCGCGGCCGAAGATGCCTTTCTATAGACCTCTATGAGGGTAAATATTTCAACTCCCCAATTTGTAGCAAATCGCATTCGTTTCAATAGGTCTACGTGAAAAGCAACCTCACCTGAGAGCTGATAATTAAAGCCAAGAAGAAAGTCGACCAGACGCAACATTTTCTCCTCTTCGCTTTCTGCAAATTTTCTCTTGAGGGCGAGCAGGAGAGGGTCCAGGAGTAGACGCTTTACCCTGCCGAAAATCCCCATATTGCTGATTCGCGCATAGTAGGCCTTTGAAAAATCGTAATTCAGTGCTACTA
>CAZUHR010000303.1:0-4416 GCA_964620335.1 uncultured Desulfobacteraceae bacterium | reverse complement strand
CAACCAGGATCTTGTGAACCAGATGTTGCAGATTTACCTCAAAGAGCAAGGGGATGACGGCCTGAATAATTGAACGAGGGTCCCTCTTGGCAATCTCGCTGACCCGGTGTGTAAATTCTTCAAAAATGTACGGGTGGCTAATGCTTTCAAGCTTCTTTCTTTTCTCCTCATCCTTAAAAACAATTCCTGAGAGTTTCTTGCGGTCAAGATGACCATCTCTTAGAATGACCTGCTCGCCGAAATAGGCGATGATTTCTTTTAAGGCCTGTTTCCCGGGTTCCACCACATGCCTTGAAATCATGTCAAAATCTATAGTATGGGCGCCCAGGTCCTTTAACATGTTTGCTACAGTTGTTTTTCCGCTGGCAATGCCACCGGTAACTCCCAGAAGCAAAACTTTGTATTTGTTCCTTATATTCTTCAATTGCTCGATAGTTATATTGCTCATGGTAACCGTGTTTGCTAATGAGGTCGTGATCTATTCTACGCGGCACAAATCATGCCTGAGACACAGCTCATAGTCACCAGCCAAGTAGCGCAAGGCATAACGTGTCTAAATTAAGGGGATTGCCGCGTTCCCTTTGGTCGCTCTCAATGACCGGGAGGGATTCTGACACAGCCCCTATGTGACAGGTTCCCAATTGCCGGGATTCATAATACCGTTCGGGTCTAAAAGGCTCTTCACTCTCTTAATCAGTGTAGCAGTATTCGGGTCCATTTTCTCCATAGCCAGTTTTTGCGCCCCCACCTCACCCTTCCATACCATTCCTCCGAGCTCGTAGGTAAACCTGTTTGATTCATCCAGGGCCTTTCTCGTTTTTTCTATATCCTCCTCATCAGCCCTGTTAAAGGAATAATTAAAACCGAACATAATGCTGTTACCCATCAGAACCTGGTGGACATACGAGCAAATCATTCCATACTTATGGGCTATCTCGATCCCCTTTCTCCATGCCGCCGGAACCTTGTCCACGGGCAATATTGCGCCTGTGTATTCAAAACCACCGCCTTTTCTAAAATCAGCAGCCAAGGCCGCAAGAGGAGGTACATCGAGGAATCTTTTTCTTAGTGCAGGATGCAGATCTTCAACGAATTCTATCCTGCCGCCGCCTCCAAATTCCCTGAACAGCTTTTTGTACGCCTTTTGCTTTAGTTCAAGTTCTTCTTCAAAATGGCCGGATACAATAACAACAAAAAAAACATGATTCATCCATTCCGGCTTCTCCTGACTTATAAGAAAAAAATCTTCCAATAAATCAAGCTGATTGGCCTCGAATACAGCCTTTGTTATCAAATCGACATCATCTGTCACAAAGGCCATGACATCCCGGTATTTTGGTTTTGGATAGAGCTTTATGGATAGTTTTGTGACGATCCCTGTAGTACCGAACCATCCAATAAAAAGGCCCGGCAGATCCGGAAGAGGCCCTCTTGTAAACCAATATGGGCTGACAGAACAAGAACCTATTTTGCATATCTCACCAGTGGGGAGGATGACTTCCATCCCGTTTATCATGTCCGAATTAATGCCATATCTCGGCGATATATGCCCGTGGCCTTGAATAAGGACATTTCCGACAACAGTGACTGTAGGAGGGGCCTCCGGAGTAGAGTGCTGGAGATCGGGATGGTTTTTTACGAGATAAGACTGCAAGGTTGCCTGAGAGACGCCCGCTTCGACTACGGCGTATCTATTGATTTCATTTACTTCGATAATCTTGTCCATCCTTTTCATATCCAGGACAATCCCGCCCTTGTTGGGTACGACCAGTGCCGATAGGGTGAAACCACCACCGAGTGGGGTGATTGGAATCCTCTCCTTGTTGGCTAGCAACAATACCTTTTGCACCTCCTCAACGGTCTCCGGCATTATGACATAGTCGACTTTTCTTGGATGCTGTGCACCTGAATCTCGAGAATACAGGAAAAGTTCCTCCTGACTATTTGATACACGATCTTTTCCCACAATAGCGATTAATGAATTGTAAATATCCATGTGTACTCCTGAGTCTAACAAACAATAACTTTTTATAATTTCCTAACACTTCAGCCTTTTGAAAAAATCTCAATGACACGCTCCTCCATCCGAGATTTTTGCAAAATACGAAAATTGTCATTGCGAGCGCAGCGAAGCAATCTCGCTTTTGAAACAAATCCAATGAGATTGCCGCGTCGCTTAGCTCCTCGCAATGACCGAAGCATTGATTTTGCAAAGGTCTCCATCATTAGGATGGATTATGCGTCTTTTGAAAAGAGACCCCAATGTCCTGCCCGCAGGACGGAAGGCTCGCCCTCCCTGTGCTAATTTTCAAAGGGCTAAAGTGTTATAAAAGTTATTATTTCACTGTCTCCATGATGTCAAATAAGAAATCTGGTTTGACCTTGACACATAGATGGTTTTTTAGATAATTTGAGTTGCTGATGCCTGATTTCGAAGGTTTCATGCTGATGCTTATTTGGGAATGGATAATGAATAGGGCCCTGGCTGGAGGGAGTAAAAATGTATGAATTAAAATTTGATGAAAACCTTTGTAAAACCTGTCCTACAGGTGATTGCCTTGTAAAATGCCAGTATATGAATGTTGATAAAGACACGGCAGTAGCGGAGATGCTGAAGATAGGCCGGGGAGAGGATTCTTTTGTGTTTAACGATTGTGTAACATGTTATGCATGCGAGGAATATTGCAGAAGAGGAAATCACCCTTTTTATCTTATAACGGAAAAGAGAGAAGAAAAGGGGTTGCTGACCTCACCCAGGGCCATTACCAAACAGTGGATAAACATCGGTGAAATGCAGGGAAAATACAGGCTGGGAGACGTCAAGGAAAAGGTACTGTCGTTTGGTTATATGCCTGAATTTCTTAAATGGGTCAGGGGAAGACTATTCGAGGATGTCATGCCCTCCTTCATCTTTGGCCAGGAGTTCTTCTGCAATGTGGTTTATATCCATTTTGCCAATACCTCCATAATCAAGGAAAGGCTACCCGTGGTAATGGAAAACTTCAGGAAACTGGGCGTCAAGGAGGTCATATGCATGCATGACGAATGTTACGGCTCATTTGCCCATCTTGCCCCTGCGTACGGCATAGATGTCCCGTTTAAGCCAATCCATTATTTTGAATATCTGTATAACAGATTAAAAGAATTAAGTAATGAGATCAGGCCTCTGAATATTAAAGCAGCCTACCAGAGACCCTGCTCAGCCAGGCTTAGCTCTGATAAGCATCACTATGTAGCTGATATTATGGAGTTAATCGGCGTTGAACTTGTTGAAAGAGAATACCAGGGAGAAAATGCCCTGTGTTGCGGGGGAATTTTTAGCATGTGTTTCGGTTATGACCTTGCAAACGATGTGCAGAAACGCAATATCGATGACATGGCAGGGCATGGCGCCGAATATTGTTTCTTTAACTGCCCGGCATGTCAGAGTACCTTGGGCCTTAAGGTAGCCAAGAGAGGAATAAAGCCGGTTCACATGATTGACCTTTGCAAGATGGCCATAGGTGAAAAATAGTAATTGGAGGTATGATGATATGAGTGATATCACCCATTTACTTGCCGAGATAGTGGGAGAAGAATATGTCTCAGATAGCGAAGAGGAGGCCTATTTCTATGCAAGGGACCCCGGTCTGATGCCGGCCCACAAACCGGACTGTGTCGTTGTGCCGGAAACCCCGGAGCAGGTGCAAGAGGTAGTCAGGCTCGCCAACAGGGAAAAAATCCCCGTTGTGCCCATGGGTGCCGGCATGGCTTTGACTGGTTTGATCATTCCCCTTAAGGGGGGAATTGTCATGGACATGAAGCGAATGAACAGGATCCTTGAGGTAAATGAAAAGGCACGATATGTCATCGTTGAGGGTGGTACCTCACAGGGTCATTTAAAGGCATACCTGGAAAAAAACTATCCCAGGTTGCGTCACAGTATCCCAGACTCACCCGCGACAGCAACAATCGCTGCAAACGTTATGATCCACGGTCAAGGTCGGTTAACACAGCAATACGGGTTTAATTCCGACATGGTTTCAGGCTTGGAAGTTGTCCTGGCATCGGGTGACATATGCAAGATCGGATCCTGCTCAATCTCTCAGGACTGGTTTTCCAAAGGGGCCCCGATGCCTGATCTATCCGGACTATTCCTGGGGTGGTTCGGGGCGACCGGCATCATTACAAAACTTGCGCTCAGGCTTTATCCCAAAAAGAAAATGAGAGATGTAGAAATATTTATTACCGACAGAGATGATCTTATTCCGGATATGGTTTACGAGTTGACACATACGGAGATGGTGGAAGATATAAACATATTCTCCCAGCCGAAGCCTATGATATTCAAGGAAAATCACCACATGGCCATATTTATAACTGGTGATACGGATGAAGAACTTGAGTTTAAGAGGAAGACCGTGTGGCGCGTGCTGG
>CAZUHR010000302.1:0-4462 GCA_964620335.1 uncultured Desulfobacteraceae bacterium | reverse complement strand
TCCCTGTTGCTATTACCTTCACTCCTCTGGGCAATCGGTAAAAAGAACAAACGCTAAAAAGGCTTTTCCTATAAACCTGACAACTGATTACTGACTACTGAATAATAGCTTGCCTTACATATCATTAGGTATATAATTTGAGGACGGAAAAGGAAGATAATACAATCTTTTAAAAGATACTATAAGGAGCATGAAAGAATGAAAACATCGGCTGCGGATTTATTCAAAAAAGCCCTGGACCTTAATGATCGTGACCGAGCGACGTTAGCAGGGCTTTTGATTGAAAGCCTGGAGGAAGAGCCGGATCCCGAACTAGAACGGATATGGAAAGCTGAGGTAGAACGGCGCGTTACGGAACTTGACTCAGGCAATGTTAAGGCCGTCCCTTGGGAAGATGTAAAGGACAGATTGCTCCAGAGACGGCATGGCTGAAGGAATTATTGAGTTTCACCCCGCGGCTTTGGAAGAAGCCGAGGCTGCAAGAGATTGGTACGCTGAACGGAGTTTGGTGGCATCAAAGGCCTTTGTTTCGGAACTGATTCATGCTGTCGAGCAACTTGCCGAAGCTCCTGATAGGTGGCCTCACTATGAGGCCGGTACCCGAAGATATGTCTTTCCAAGGTTTCCTTTCAGTCTCATATATCGAATTTTAGATAAGAAAATTCAAATCGTTGCAGTTGCACACGTAAAAAGAAAACCTGAATACTGGAAAGATAGATAATACCATTGCTCAATCATTGGAGATGTCCTTTAACCCATCGCTAAGCTGCTCGCTTCCAATCAAACCCTCAACCACCTTCAGATAGAACTGACAACTGAAGGCTGATCACTGACCACTGAATTAGAGCTTGCTTTCCATATGATCAGGTATATAATTTAAGGGTGGAAAGAGAAGGGGGTATTTTCCATTCTAGCCCAAAAAATATAAAAATAGTTGGAAAATTTGTAAGGAAAGCACGGTGTTAAGATATAGATTAGACGATCTTGGATGGTTTCAATTCGAGTGTATGGTGCAGTCTCTCCTCAAACAAAATTTTGGATTAGGTATAGAGTCATGGAGTGGTAGGGGTGATCACGGAAGAGATGCTTTTTTTAAAAATGCTTTAGAATTTCCTCGACGCGGAGAACTGCGCAAAGGGCCATTCATATTTCAGGTTAAATTCGTAGAAGAAGCAAATGCAGCAGGTGCAAAGCCACGCCCCAGAATCATCTCATCCGTTCAATCGGAAATAAAAAAAGGGTAAAACGACGTAAATATCTTACTAATAAGTCAGTGTATATACTAATCACTAATACTAGCTTGCCACCTAGACTTAGAACAGAAATTAATATACTTCTTCAAAATACATTTCCAGATTTTGAAATCTTTACCATGGGAGGCCAAGATATATGTAACATGCTTGATAACTTCCCTAATATTCGCCAGTCATTCCCCCAAATACTAAGCCTTAGGGATCTGGATACTCTTTTAACAAGTGTGGTTGCAAAACCTATTATAGAGAGAAGTAGAGGAATGATTGAGGAAGCCAGAGAACTAGCTTCTATATTTTATCCTACTGAATCTTATAATAAATGTTTTTTTAAACTCACAAAACATAATTTTGCTGTATTAGAAGGACCCCCTGAGGTTGGTAAAACCGCTATAGCCAGGATGGTTGGTTTATCCCAACTTTCTATGGGATGGGAGGCAATTGAGTGTTTATCTCCAAATGAATTCTTGCAGCTTATTTCATCAGACAAACCTCAGATATTTATCGCCGATGATGCCTTTGGCAGTACTGAATATGATCCTTCGAGAACTAATGAATGGGCACGTAATTTAGATAAAATCATAAGACGACTTGATAAGAAACACTGGTTAATTTGGACTGCGCGAAAACATATACTCGAAATGGCTTTGGAGAAAATGAGGCTTCAAGGAAAGGGTGAGGGTTTTCCTGAACCAGGCGCTGTCTTGATTGATGCTGGAGAATTAACCACGATCGAGAAGGCCATGATTTTGTATAGACATGCTAAGGCCGCAGGTTTGGAGGATAATGCGCGTGCATTTATTAAGGAATACGCGGAACTTATAGTATCCGACCAACATTTTACTCCAGAGAGGATAAGAAGATTTGTTTACAATTCTTTGGGCGAATTAATTGACAAATATAAATCTGGCAACTTCGACAGAGAAAATCTATCGAACATGGTAAAAAAAGAAATTCAGGAACCTACTAAATCCTTAAAACAAGCTTTCGAATGTTTGCCTGTCGAGCATAAGTGGCTATTAATCAGTAGATTAGATACATCGCAGTATAGCTATTTTTTCTCAGAAGAGAAGAAACGCGAATCCTTTGAAAGGCATAGAACTCCAAATTCTAGCAAATCATATGAAAAAATAGAACAGGACCTTTTGTTGTCCTTTCTAAAATCAAGCCCATTAAGTGAAGGTTGGATTCACCCAAGCATTAGAGATTTAGTAATTGATTATTTAATTGGAAGCAAACCCGAACGGCATAATTTCTTATCTAATTGTTCCACTAGCGGTATATCACTTGCTATGTCTGTGGGAGGAGGTGGGGAAGGCGCTAGGAACTTCCCATTAATTATTGATTCTGATGATATGCATATCGTGAGATCTAAAGTGGAAGAGTTAATTGAAAAACTGCCGTCGGACGAACTTTTAGGACTAATGACAACAATTCACGAATCAAAAGTGAGATGTGTAGAAGTAAATGATCAAAAAATAACAGAATTTATCACCGAAATTTTTGAAAAAAGCTTAGAATTTATTTTAAAAAGGTGGGGAGGAAATGAACCTATCAGCAATCAAATGTTGAAATTATATTACCAGATGGCAAAACTTTCTAAATTTTATCAGCCGAGCCCTCCACTTAAAGCTACCTGGCTTATACTGATATCTAAGATTGAGGACGCTTTGGATAAGATGATCAAACAAGGTTATATTACAACATTTAGGGAGATAGAAGACTTATTAGAATTTATTGACATCATTGAAGATGAAGAGCCTCGATTCCTGAAATATGTTGATTTTCCTAATTGTTTCTCTAAACAAGCAAAGGAATTTTTACAAATTTGTGTAAAAGAGGCAGAAGCTCAATATGAAATCGAGGCAAATGAAGAAGATCTCTCCGAAATATATATGGAAGAAAGTAACAAATTTGAATCTCTACAAGAGATTTGTGAGAAAGTTTTCTTTTTAGACATCCAATTTGAAATGGACCGAGAACCCGATGAAATTCTCGAACTAATTGGAGCTGCGAGTTCCTATTACGAACAAAAGGCAGAGGAGTGTTTTTATCCCGAACCCGACTATGAAGGAGGAAGACGCCATCGTGAAGAAATTAATATTGCAGATTTATTTTCCGACTTATGATTTAGATAGAGGGTAGAAAATAGGAGTGCCGTAGAAATTTCACAGAGAAAAAGGAGACATCAGTGATGCAATCATATGATAAGATCGAGAACGAAATTATCGCCACTCTTGATAAGATTGCCACTGGCGAAGATTGGAGGTCGTGGAATACGGGTAAATGGACCCGAGAGATCAAAGATCGAATTGGTCCAATCGGAGAAGATCAGGGTTGTTCAGTCTGGGCGGAAAAGTGTCGGTACAGCGAAAACGGTGAGTGGCTATTCGATATGACTTGGTTGTACTACTCCAAGAATAAGCGTCTCCTGGAAGTTCCCTTGGCTCTGGAGTCAGAATGGGCACCTGGCGACATCAACGATGACTTTCAGAAGTTGCTTCTGGCAAGAGCACATCATCGAGTGATGATTTTTGATAGAAGGACCTTAGACGAAGCAATGGCAATAGTCACTGACCTGATAGCTCAAGTGAAGGCTTTCAAAGGAACGCAGCCTGACGATCGTTATCTCTTTGCATTCTGGTGTAGTAAGAATGCTAAGTTTGATTATCATTTGTATGTCGCGGCTGCTGAGGATCTAACCAGTCATGCAAGGTAACGGGCTTACGGCAAAGACTATATAGCTACGGCTAAAAACTTTCACAAACGGAGGTGTTTTATGAAGAACATGGGTGCTGTTGACCGGATTATCCGGATAGTGCTGGCGCTGGTTGTCCTGGTTTTGTACTTGACCGGTGCTATTTCCGGCTGGCTGGCCATCGTCCTAGGCATTTTGGGTGTCATCTGGCTGCTGACCGGCATCATCGGGTTCTGCCCGGCGTACGCACTATTTAAGGTTTCGACCCAAAAGAAAAAGAAGAAATAGGGCATCCCCTCATCTTTTATCACCGCAGCAGGGATAAAAAGCCTTCCGGAGAAGGCAGGGGAGATCTGTATTCGATCTTGATAAGATGATGATAAAATAGTATAAATTCATGCAGTGGATGCGATAGCCCTGCAAAAAATCATCAGGAGGCATAATGAAAAAAGGTGTGCGGATCTATAAGCAGGGACTCGAGAGCTTCTCCCTCCCCCGTATCATATTTGCCAAT
>CAZUHR010000301.1:0-4466 GCA_964620335.1 uncultured Desulfobacteraceae bacterium | reverse complement strand
TCCCTATCTTAAAGGGAAAGGGTACAGAGATGACCCCATATTCATTGAATATTTTATTGTTAAAATCAAAAACTACGCTTATCTGGTCCCATTTACTGAGGATGAAGAAGGTAGATTTTTAAAAACAATTGGCGTGGATGGGGTCAGACCAAGCTAACTGATTGATATCAAGTGAAATCTCTTGTAATATACCCTTGATTTGGGCCTATATCGCCCTTTTTGGAGGTGAAACGGGCAATATAGGCAATTAACCTAATGGCGAGAGCACAACGACACTATATACCCGGACAAATATGGCACATCACCCACAGATGCCATAAGAGAGAATTTTTGCTCAAATTTTCCAAGGATCGAAGTAGATGGCTTCAATGGTTGTATGAAGCAAAAAAGCGTTACGGATTGGTAATATTGAATTATGCGGTCACTTCGAATCATGTTCATCTTCTTGTGGTTGGAGGCAACGAAAGGGATGTTATCCCAAATTCGATTAAACTGATTGCAGGAAGGACAGGCCAAGAGTTCAATCAACGGAAAAATCGTAAGGGAGCATTTTGGGGGCAAAAAGAGCGATATAGATCCTGAAAACACCTATTTATGGAACCTTAATCTATAGATATCAATAAGTTAGCGTGGCCCCACTCTCCACTCTCGACATGAAACGACGAGTCCTCACAGCAATACGATCTCTGTTTGATTCAGCCATACATTCTATATTGACGCACTCAATAGAATGGTTTCGAACCGACAGTGACCTGATTCTCGGTTTCTGTGGAAAGAAGGGTTCATGGGGCGTCTACCGTTACTGGTTGAACCAAAGTGACACCTGGGAATTTTGTCATGCGGGAACCAAGGAATGGGATCGATACCACCAGAAGGTCTACTGGAAAGGTGATGCTGACCCCATCAAATTCAACGAATTAAAAGGCAAAGTGCCTCCACTTCCACGTGAGCTTCCTCCCAGAGCGATTTGCGACGTTGTTGATCTGCCGGAAAAAGAGGAACCCTACACGTCGGCAACAAATGAGCTCCTCGAGAAAATCAACACCAGCCCCGGCAGAAGGTTACCCGTTTACGTTGTACTGATGGAAAACCGGTATGAGACGGTCTTGGGAGACGGCTGCTACAGGGATTTCGAGTCGGCGTTTTTTGATGAGTCATCGGCTAAATCACACATAGAGAACGACTTCGAGCCACATGAATTCGTCGAGTTCCACATCCGAAAGGTCCACTTGATGACAAAGGAAAATGGTGTGATTCTGGATACGAAGGGCGCAAATATATCGCCCTTCGATCACTTCTGGTTGAAACAAATCTGTGAGGACCTAGCTGTGAAAATAGTATGACGTAATGGGAGACCAGTTCTCGAACTCCTAAATCAAGGAAACGGCATGAGAATCTATAGCCCATATCGTTGTGTAATTATAATAGTCGTTATTTTAAGCCTTTCTTCCTGTGCATGCGGAGTGGGATCTACGACCAAGAAGGGGTTATTGATCAACGCAGAGACTGAAAGGCCGATTGATATTTCAGCTTGTAACACCATTTACGAGGAGGAGGTAACAATGGAAGAAATCCAGGAAGGCAAGCGACTGCCATGGTACAAACACTATAATCCGACTTTTTTCCCGGAACCATCCTCCTGTCACATTTGCGGCAGGAAGTTTAACAGAGGAATTGACATCCAGACCGATGATGATGCTCACATACAGTTTTGTTGTGAGAATCATTATATGAAATGGTGGCGTGAGGCAAGACCAGATGTTACACTTCCATGGAAATATTCTTTTAAAGATCCAGATGAAGGATGAAGCTGGATCGTTAAAGGCCGTATTCGATGCAAAATATTAAAACGAAATTGTTGATTTTATTTTCAACGACTGTTTTTCTTTCCTTCAATTCTATTGCAGTGGAAGGAAAGGAGATTTCATTTCATACGGATGACAAATTTAGCAATAAGCTACAAACAGAATTGATAGAAAATAATATATTCTTTGAGTATCAGCCATATGGTTATTTTACAATCGAAACAAAAAGCGCTGGATTGTTTATCTCTATCGCTTTAGGCATAAGTGAAAAAATATTCGGCAGTTCTAATACGCCGATTCCCTATTATGATATGCAATTGGACCGCTCTGGCTACATGGATAAAAGCGGCCGGATTGTCATAGAACCGAAGTATATTATCGCCAAGCCCTATGGCCCTTATAATATTGCTGCTGTTGCAGATGAAAAAGAATGGAAATATATTGATAATACCGGCAAAACCATACTCAAACCTTATCTGTTCGATAATGGACCTGATTATTTTAAAGAAGGTTTATCGAGATATGTTGAAAATAATCTCATTGGTTTTATAGATGAAAGATATCAAATTGCTATAAAAGCGCAATATGAATTTGTGACCTCTTTTTATAATAACTACGCAACTTTTTGTGTTGGATGCAAAAATGTCTTATTAGAAGAAGATAGTGAATATACAAAAAAAGCAGGAGGGAGATGGGGTGTAATCAATAAAAAGGGGGAAGTCGTTCTTGAGGCAATATACGACAACCCGATTGTATTTGAAGAGCACAAGGCTGAAATAACTTTAAACGGTCAAACATATTATATAGATGAATTCGGCAACAGTATAAAATAGATGCTTTGGCTTAACAATATAAGGAGGGTATAGAATTTCAGAAGAACTAATCCAAGAAATCAAATCCATAGACAGGAATGCAGAAGAAATGGCTCAGTTAGTTCTCAAAAACCCATTGCTTCGTACCAGCCTTAGGAAAGGAAGCGAAACCCTAGAGGTAAGACTTTTAGACTTGGCAGATGAACTCGAAAGGATCGATCCTGTTTCGTATGAAACGGTAACCGAGCAAGTATCTGAATCATTGTTAGATCTGGATTTCGTTCAGATGGAGACAGATATCCTCAGTTTTCGTCTTGGACAAGTAATCGAACAACAGAAATCAGAGCATAGGGATTAGACAAAATAAACTCTTTGATGATCAAAGTGAGAAGCCAATAAGCTTTAGCTGACTGATTAGCTGAAGGATTTACAATGGATATTAGATTTGAAAAAAAATCCATATTCCGGTGGATACTTCAGATAATCCCACCGTTAATTATTTTACCGTTATTCACAATGCCTATGGATATTGGTACGGGTATATTTTGGCTTGCCGGGATAATTGCATTATTTGTCTCCCTTTTCAGTATTGGCCGCAAGGTTATTGCCCATCTCCGCAGCAAAAATACACAGTCCACGCTTGTCGATATCATTCGACCAAGCCTGACAATACTTTTTATGATCCTGGCTATATCATCTGTAAAATATTCATTGTCGAAAGCTGAAAATTATGCATTTGAAACAGCAAAATATATTCAAACTAAATGTGATTCAGATAACATCTGCCCCGACTATATCCCCACATGGAATCAATCAGGTGGCTCATTCACATGTGAATCATTAGCAGGAGGCTTGGCAAAATATAGGGTATTATACGGTCTCAACGAAGATAAAAAGAATTTTACCATCTTGCTCCGATTAAATATGGATAGTCATCTTTACTTTTATGGAGGTGTCGGGAAAGAAATACAGAGAGATTATAAAAATTAACTGAAGAATGGGACGTCGGTTCCATGTTATGGCGGGACAAGCCTAGCATGCGGGTCCGCACCGGGCGTACGCATCTGTGTCCAGCGGAGCAAACAACAGCCCGCTGACACAGGGCGTTCGGCGTTCAAGAGAAAGTATTGCAATAGTAATTGATATTTTGCAATTTATTATGCTATTATCATACTAATTTAAGCAAAATAATATAAATGAGGCTTATACTATGAAACAATATAAAATAGTCGTTGAAAAAAATCCCGATACATATGTTGCATATCCCTTGGGAATGAAAGGTGTTATTGTAGGGCAAGGAGATACTTATGAAGCTGCCTTGACGGATGTAAAATCCGCGATTAAATTTCATATTGAAACTTTTGGCTCCGAAGATATTGAAGTTGACCCTCCTGTTATTGAGGCTTTTATTGCTGAAGCTGGAGTCTAAAGGCAATGTCAAAATTTCCTGTTGATGCGCCTGTTCGAAAAGTAATAAACGCATTAGAACAACTTGGTTTCGAGAAAATCCGTGAAGGCAAACATATAGCGATGTTGCGCCAAAATCCTGATGGAACCAAAACACCTCTGACAATGCCTAACCATCCTAAAATTAAGAAATCGACACTCCGAACCATTTTAACCCAAACCGGAATTTCAAGAGATGATTTTCTAAAGGCTTTTGAAAGTCAAGCCTAGAATTGGCCCCTTTTTCAGTTGCTGCAATAGGTTTTTTCATACAAGCAGCAGTAATCTATTCCACCTCAAACACCGGTTTCGGTTCATGAAAGTAGCTGGGAAACACAAGAATATCATTATCCTTAACGTCCTTTCCTATGATCTCTGCTGCCATAGCAAGCGCCTCATCAAA
>CAZUHR010000300.1:1978-4487 GCA_964620335.1 uncultured Desulfobacteraceae bacterium | reverse complement strand
GATGAATTCAACGAATATATCTCAAAAAACCCTGTTGACGAAGTCTTTATAACACTTCCTATTAGGAGCTTTTATGATGAAATCTCAAGAATAATCGACATCTGCGCCTCACAGGGAATCAAATCCCGCCTTATGACGGATCTGTTCGGTCGACCTTCACATATGCGTCCCGAAATAGAACGGGATTCACGTTCCTGCTTTTTTAATTATGATGTGGATACCCTTTCAGAACGCCAACACGACTTGAAGAGGCTCTTTGACGTCGCAGTTTCCTCAGTTGCCCTGTTAGTCCTTTCCCCGGTGTTCTTGGCCTTGTCATTGGCTATTTTGGTCAAAGACGGCAGGCCGGTATTTTTCGCCCAGGATAGACTCGGCCTCAATAAAAGGCTTTTTAAGATGTTCAAGTTCAGGACAATGGTTCCTGACGCAGAAAAACGGCAGGCCTCCCTTGAAGCCTTAAACGAGGCCGATGGCCCTGCCTTTAAGATTCTCGATGATCCTCGAATCACAAAGACAGGGAAATTTCTCAGGCAAACAAGTCTTGATGAACTACCCCAGTTTTTAAACGTTTTCCTCGGTTCCATGAGCCTGGTCGGGCCCAGGCCTTTGCCGGTAAGAGATTTCGAGCTTTTTTATAATGACAGGCACCGCATGCGCTTCAGCGTCAAACCGGGTATCACGGGACTCTGGCAGGTCAGCGGTAGGAGTGAAATGGAATTCGAAGAATGGATGGCACTCGACCGTGCTTATATTGACAGCTGGTCCTTTATTATTGACCTTAAGATCCTCATAAGAACATTTTCAGCTGTACTGTCGAAAAAAGGAGCCAGGTAGTTCCTCAACTATTCTCAGGAGAAACAACATGAAATTTCTAAAAAAAGTCTTTGGTTTGGGAAAAGATGAGGACTATGAAGAGGCTATTGAGCTCTACAACAATCATATGTACAGAAAGGCCATCGAAAGGTTTAAAAAGGTTATAGAAAATAAGGATCCATCAATAAGCCTTCATCATAGGCTCTCTCACTTCTACTGCGGTCAGGCGCATTACAATTTGGGTTTAATGTTTTTTGCCATGAGCGATTTTGACAAGGCCGTTGTGGAGTTTGAAAACGCCGTTAAATTCAGGCCAAATCAGGTTGAAATCTGGGAATATCTTGGGATCTGCTACAATAACATCTGTGAATATGAAAAGGCCGTGAATGCGTTTGAAAAGGTTTTGGATGCAGAGCCCTCCCACCTACCGGCCAGACTAAAACTGGGAATCGCATTTCATAATCTTCAAATGTGGGATAAGGCCATATCGATTTGCCAGGAGATTCTCAAAACCCATCCGAATTATGCAGACGTCTATTTTCACCTTGGACTTGCTTACCTCGGGCAAGGAAAACCTTCCGACGCCTCTTTGGCATTTGAAAATGCCCTGAAAATCAACCCCCGGTACAAGGAGCCGAGGATAAGACTTGGGATAACACAGGCATACCTCGGAAATCTTGATGAAGCCTTAAATCACATTTCTTTGATGCTAAAGGAATTTCCCAATTATTCAGACCTGCACTATTATCTTGGAATAATCTACGCATCTAGCGACGAAGTCCCAAAAGCGATCAGCTCTTTCAGACGAGCCCTGGAAATAAACCCCTCATTCAGTGAATCACGAGTTAAACTCGGGATCCTTTTGTATAAGGCAAGAAAGTTTAAGGAAGCACTGAATGAGATTGAAGAGGCCAGCAGACTTGATCCTGGAAACAAAAATATACATATGATTCTTGAACATGTCAGGCGACAGATCAGTTTGCCTGAAAAAATTTCAAAAGAAATGCCTGGTATCACTCACATGGATCCAACAGACGATGAAATGATTGCCCAAAACATACACGACTTTAATAAGCACCTGGAAATAGTCCCTAATTTCAGTGAAATGCTTTCGATTATGAAGGGTTTCTCTGAGGAAAACGCGTCTTTCTATGAACCCCTTATTTCAATTGTCCAGGATTCTGTAGCTCAGCATCCGGGCTATGCGGACCTCCATAGCAGCCTCGGGTCTTTATTCTTTAAAACCAAGAGATACGATGAAGCGGAAAAGGCCTTTAAACAGGCACTCGCTATCAACCCAGAATATCTCCAGGCTCGCATTAATCTTTTCAGAACCTTTAAGGTGGAGGGGAAGCTCGAAGCAGCGCTGAAGGAGGGACAATACCTTTTTGAAAAAGGGTTACCGTACCCTGATTTTCATTGTTCCCTTGGTGAAATATACATATCTCTGAAAATGTTTGATGAGGCGGAAGCTGTCCTTCAAAGTGCCCTGGAGAAAAAACCAAATTATGCGAGGGCCCATTTGGTTCTGGCTCAACTTTATGAAAATATGGGTGACAAAGACAAGGCAATATCACAGCTTCTGAAATGCCTCGATTCCAATCCTTTAAAAGAGCATAAACTGGAGGCAAGCGAAGCCCTCCTCAGGCTCAGAGGCTAACAGAGTTCATGCTCAAGGTCTTATGCCCGGCGCCCC
>CAZUHR010000300.1:0-1878 GCA_964620335.1 uncultured Desulfobacteraceae bacterium | reverse complement strand
GCAAATATTTAGATGCTCGCTCTCAGGGAAATATCCAAGGCCTTCTGACAATATCTCTATTGACCCTTTAAATGCTCTATTTTTTTGCCGGATTATGCCCAGTCCCAGATATGACCTGTGATCAGGGTAATAATCCAGAGATTTCCTGTACAGACTCTCGGCTATCTCTCCTTTTTCTTTAATGGCTTCAATCTTTGCATAGTCACCATGAGAAAAGGTCATCCCGAGTCTTGAGAGAAAATCTGAGTTCATTTGGTTAAATTCCTTCTTGCCTGTAAGCTCTATGGAATCTGCAAAGTGACGAAGATTTTCGTAGTAGTCCTTCCTGAGTTTTTTACCAAAGTCCAGTATCAAATCCCGGGACAGAGAAGGATCGCTTTCAAAATACATGACATCTTCTATTCTTTCTAACCAGATATCATCCGTAACCTTTGTTTTTTTCTTGAAATCCGCATAAAGCGCGGTCCCCGGGAAGATGTCAAGGATATAAAAAATAATGCTTAATGGTTTGATCTCATGGATTAGATTTATGGTTTCTTGAATGGTGGCCCAGCTCTCTCCGGGTGAACCATAGATGAAATAAGCGCGAGCCAGAATGCCATACCTTGCGGTCAATGCAAAAGCTTTCTTAATCTGATCGGTTCTGATGTTCTTTTTTAGGATCTCATTTCTTATCTTTTCGGAACCACTCTCCACCCCGTAGCTTATCTGAATACACCCGGCCTTTCTCATCCAGTACAGGATCTCTTTGCTGACATAATTGACCCGCGAAATAGCCGCCCAGGTAATTTTAAGATTCCTTTCCAGGATCTTCTTACAAATCTCGACGACTCGGTCCTTTTTGATCGTGAAGGTGTCGTCTGAAAAATAGAAAAAGCTGATACCCTTTTTGCAAAGAAATTCCAGCTGATCGACAAAATACTCAGGTGAATGAAATCTCATCTTATGTCCCCAGAAACGGGGTGATCCGCAGAATGAACAATTTCCTGGACATCCCCGGGTCGAAGAGACATGTTGGTATTCAAAATACCTTGCCGGCATAGGCAACTTGTCAAGATCTTTAATTTTTCCGGCAGCCTCTGTTCTTGTAATCTTGTTTTTCTTTCTAAAAGCAATTCCTCTTATATTCTCAATACCTTCAAAATTTTCTTTCTCAATGTATTTTACCAAGTTGAGGAAGGTATATTCACCCTCCCCTATGACAACAAAATCGACCTCCTTAAAATGCGTCAAAAAATGCCTCCACAAAACAGAGGCTCCAACACCACCGAAAACAATTTTAACACTCGGATCAACCTGCTTGGCAATTCGGGCAATCTCTATTCCGCCCCAGCGGTTTGCGTGAAGTATGGAAAGGCCTATCACATGTGCTTCTTTTTCAGCCAGTACTTTTTTTATTTCTTCCGGCGTCCTGTTGATGTTATGCCAGTTCAATATTTCAACATCGTAATTATTCTCCTTTAACATGGCACCGACATAATAAAGACCGATAGGCGCCGCTCTGACATCCTCTTCATGAAGCCTGTCCTCAAGACAATAAGGATATATAAGCAATATTTTCACTTTATTGATTGACTCCGGATATTTCCTGACGGTATTTTTTTGTTTTTTTGAATTGCCGTTTAAGAGTAACATGCTGACAGCTTCACAATTGAGAGTTTTTCGCTCAATTGTGATTATAGAAAAAATCAGTATGCTAAAAATAGATATTTTTTTATATTAAATTATTGTTTCACTTAATACTGCCTTAAATAGTGGTTAGCATGGCATATAAAAAAGAACTCGCAAGTGCCAACGTTTGATTAATGTCATTAATCTCCATGATAATAATTTTTGAAAGGATCAAAAATGTCACTTTTTCCAAAATTTTCTAAATCA
>CAZUHR010000299.1:0-4493 GCA_964620335.1 uncultured Desulfobacteraceae bacterium | reverse complement strand
GGACGGCCCCGTCTTCTCACTGGCTAAATTGAAAAATATGCCCGGTGAATATTGACGGCCATTTTTCTTGACAATACTCCCATTGTTCTACTATATTCTGAGCAAAATTATAAAAATTTGTGATGTCACATATAACTAACTGAAAATGTTAGCATGTTCAGGGAAAGGAGTTTAAAATGAGGATTGACAGAAAGCTTTTAATCCTGCTTGCGGTCGTATTTACCGGTGTGATTTTTCTGGCCGTTGGTGTACCGACTGCTACCGATGTTCCCGATACTATTAAGATGGAGTCAAAAGTATATCCGAAGCACACAAAACCTTTAGTCACGCTGAGTCACAAAAAACACAACGTGGACTATAAAATCGCCTGTACCGAGTGCCACCATGTTTATAAAGACGGGAAAAACATTTGGAAAGAAGGTGACCAAGTCCAGAAATGTGAAGCCTGCCACAGCGAGCCCAAAAAACCCAAGGGCGACAAGACAAAAATGGAAAAGGCTGAAAAAATTAAGAAATACCACTACGATGCCATACACGCAAACTGCAGGGATTGCCACAAGGAACTACAAAAGGAAAAAAAGCCCGCTGGACCGGTGACATGCGTAAAATGCCATGTTACGGAAAAATGATTGTTTGAAGCATGTTTATAAATGAAAAAGCCGCTTTTAATAAAGCGGCTTTTTTCGTCATAACGTCCTTACAGGGCAATTACATCACCTGTACTCTTTTAGCAGAAAAAACGCCGCTCAATCTTCATTGCTTTGGCGGCGTTATTTTTCACACTCAATTTCAACAATTATACTTCGGTGACCGTAATTGCCTCCGATTCACAGACCTCAACACAGCTTTCACATCCAAGACATTCCTCTGCATTTACCGGTTCAGATTTCCCGTCCACCATCTCATAGACATCCACAGGGCAAACCTCTACGCATTCTTCACATCCCTCACACTTGTCCTTGTCAACAACTACTTCGTAACCCATATGTCAACTCCTCCTCTATATTATAAATAAAATACGTAACCAAACTCCTTTAAAACAAACATATTTTTTTATCATATTCTGGTAAGAACCAAAACACGTCAGCCATTAGTAAGCGCGATATTTAGCAGAGTAGGATTGCACTGTCAAGCACTTTTATGCCATTCTGTAGCCTTGATATTTTTTGACTCGTGGATACTGTATTCCGGTTCCAAATGCCAGGTTACGCAACGACCTCTTCTTTTACTGAAACGGCAATCTTATAAAAAACCGTCAGAATAAAGAATCCTAATGCATAGATACCGATAGTAATCATCACCTCCGGCGCAGTGGGCCAGTAATCAGTGACCCTATCAAAGGGGTTCGGGGTAAAACCGCCTATAATCAAGCCTAAACCTTTATCGATCCATGTTGCAATAATGACTGATGCGCAAGCCACGGCCAGGGTGTCTTCATTTCTCCGGGTCGCAGGAACAATCAAGAGTATAAGTGAAATAATGGCAAATCCCGTAGCAGTCCACATCCACGGCGCAAGCCTTCCATGCCCTTCCAGTCCCGCAAAAAGAAACTCGAATGTATGCATATGCCCCGGTATCTGGCTGTAAAAAGCGGTAAACAGTTCAAGCAGAAAAAAGAACACATTGAGTATCATTGCATAGGCGACAATGCCACTTAAAGTCCTGATCTGTTCCTTTCCCGGGTCAAAACTAGTTACCCTTCTCACAATAAGACACAATAGAATAAGCAAGGCAGGACCTGAGCAGAATGCCGATGAAAGAAAACGTGCGGCCATAATGGCAGTCAACCAGTAGTGCCTGCCGGGCAGACCGGCATACAAAAATGCCGTGACTGTGTGAATACTGAAGGCCCAGGGAATTGAGATATAAGCCAGCGTCTTCACGACCTTACCGTATTTAACCCCTTTTCGTTCCGCACTTAGGGCATTCCAGCCTACAAATAAATTCAGCAAAAGATATGTGTTTAAGACAATCATATCCCAGAAAAGAATAGATCTGGGACTCGGGTACATAATGATATTCATCACACGAACAGGATTTCCGAGGTCAACAAATACGAACAATCCGCACATGACTATTGCCGAAATGGCCAGAAATTCTCCGAGCACGGTGATTTTTCCGAAGGCCTTGTAATCATGTATATAGTAAGGCAAAACGACCATTACACCGGAGGCCGCCACACCAACCAGGTAGGTAAGCTGGGCAATATAAAACCCCCAGGACACATCCCTGCCCATACCTGTGATTCTCAAACCTTCATGGAACTGATAGATATAACATCCGAGTCCCGCCCCTATAAGAGCGAGCAGGAAGATGAGCCATCCCCAGTATATCTGTCTTCCTTTTAGCGCCGTTTCAAGCATAACCACCTCATACAATATAGAATATATTTGGTTCCGTGCCTAATTCCGGTTTACGTCTGATTGAATAATGCTTACGGAGAACCGCTCTCACATCCGAATCGGGATCAGCAAGATCCCCGAATGTTAAGGCATTTTCCTTTACCTTATTGGCTGCCTCTACACATGCCGGAATCTGCCCTTTGGCAAGCCGCTCTGCACAAAAGGTGCACTTTTCAACCACTCCTTTTGACCTGGTGGGATAATCCCGATTTGTGGGATAGTCCGGGTTTAATTTCTTTAGATCTTCTTTTCTCAAAACGCGGCGGGGGTCTCCCCAATTAAAGCTCCTAGCCCCAAAAGGGCAGGCGGCCATGCAGAATCTGCACCCGATACACCGGTGCTGGTCCATCATCACGATGCCGTCCTCTCTCTGCCAAGTAGCCTGAGTGGGGCACACCCTGCAGCAGGGAGGATTTGAGCAGTGATTGCAAAGCAAAAGAAAGCTTCCCTGTTTGAAATCATCGCCTATGTAATGGTGTTGTTGACCAGGAAAAGAATGCTCGTAATCTTCTTTCCAGATCCACTTGATCTCCTCCTTGGGATTTCCGAGATCAGGCACATTATGCTCACGGTGGCAGGCCTTCGTGACCTTGTTCATAAGCTCTTCATCCATCTTTTGAATATCAATCACCATGGCCCACCGTTTTCCCTCGGTCAAGGGAACCGCTTCCATGGAAGCTTCCAGTTCTCCCGGAGCAAATATGTCAACAGCAGCCTTACCCCCCAGCCCAAAAAGGGCGGAAAGCCCGGCGATCTTCAAAAAATTTCTTCTATCTAAGCCCATCACTTCTTCTCCTCCGGCACGATATGACAATCCCAGCAGTAAGGATTTACATCCATATAGTTGTGACACTGGTCACAAAACTTGGATTTATTGGAATGACAGTCCAGGCAGGTTACCTGAAGGCTCTTATAGTAAACCTTACCGTTTTCGGCGGTAAAGTACCTGTTAGAATCTCTTACAACCGTATGCCTCCATTCATCTAAGAGGCTGAAATGATTAGCAGTCATGTATGCCTTCTCCATCACACACACCTTGGCTTCCTTGGCCTTGGGCGTAAGCTCCGGATCAGGTGCCTTGGCGGCCTTCCCCGCATTATAGTAGAAAGGGAACAGAAACAGGCCGATACCGATAATCAGACCGGTGATAATCTTACCTCCGTCATACATCCTCTTCATCCTCCATTCCTGGAAGGGGTTCACCACGCAGATTGGTTGCCCTCTCCTTTTCTCCTTCGAAAACAAGAGCATTCCCCACCATCTCGTGAACGCCGGTGACTTCAACCTCAGGGACCCAGTACTGCATCAAGTCCGGAAAAACCGCCCTGTCAATGGCGCATATACAGGCCAGCATATTTACACCATATTTTTCATGCACATATTTTACCGCATTTGCCCTCGGGAGTCCCCCGCGCATCCTCAATTCCATGTCTTCGCCTGCATTCAGCCCGGCCCCGCCGCCACAACAGAAGGTCTGTTCCCGGATAGTGCTCGGAGGCATTTCGTAAAAATTATTACACACGTTTTTGATCACATACCTGGGTTCCTCAAGAAGGCCCATGCCTCTGGCTGGATTACATGAATCATGAAAGGTCACCTTTATGTTATCATTCCGGCTGGGATCCAGCTTCAGTTTATTGTGTCTTATCAGGTCGGCAGTAAATTCTATGATGTGCGTCATCTTTGTCGTTTTTGCATTTTCAAACCTGGTGCCTGTAATAGGAGAAACGGGCTCTTCAAGGAAATCAGGTGGGCCGTTAAAGGTATCCATATATTGATTAATGACTCTCCACATGTGACCACACTCACCGCCAAGTATCCATTTTACGCCAAGTCTTTCTGCTTCGGCGTACATTTTTGCATTGAGTCTCTTTGCCATCTCATGGGACGTAAAATACCCGAAATTACCCCCTTCAGAGGCATAGGTGCTCCAGGTAATATCAAGACCGAGACTCTTCAGATAATAAAAAAGCATGAGATAACCCATACACGTAAATGTCCCAGGGTCCGCGAACACATCACCGGAAGGGGTTATGAAAAGGATCTCAGCGCCCTTCCTGTTATAGTCAGGCTCCATTCTGAGGCCGGTTA
>CAZUHR010000298.1:0-4513 GCA_964620335.1 uncultured Desulfobacteraceae bacterium | reverse complement strand
ACACGAGTTGCACGAACGGAATCGCATGGTAGAAGGTCTGCCTTACAGCAAAGCACACGCCGAGTCCAGCCGTTTAGAATTCCGGTGCCGCCACCATCCTGATGAACTGCATGATGCACTAACGACAGAAGGCTGGGCATGATTTTGAGCGGTCTAACCATGGCGTGCAACGGAATTTAAACGCGTCCGGGTTCCCTGTAATTTGATTAAACCGGGCATGTTCACTGGTGCCAAAAAGTTTTGGCCGCAGTGTTCAAATCCGCTGACGCCAGTCCGTTAGGTCCATTTCAACTCAATAGAAAGGAGGGTAATACCATGTCCATAGAGGAAAACAAAGCCATGGTACAGCGTATCTGGGAGGAGCTCTTAAATGGGGGTAAAACAGAAAAAATGAATGAGCTTATCGCTATCGACTATGTCTATCATGGCCCCGGAGGTCACGAAATAAAGGGTATAGAGGGCTTAAAGAAGTTTATTGCCTGGCTTCATACTAGCTTTCCCAATATCCACTTCACCGTTGACGATCTTATTGCCGAAGGAGATAGAGTGGTAAGCTTTTATATAATGAAGGGTACACACAAAAGTAACAAGCAGTTGAACTTTCAAGGGATTATCATAAGTCATGTCGTAAATGGTAAGGTGGTAGAGGATTGGGAAATCTTCGACAGGCTTGCGATCGCTTCGCAGCTAGCTCCGGGATGGGCAAAAGTAATGCTTCGTCTTATTGAAAAGCAAATGTCAAAAGATCGGCCTTAGCACTCTGATGATCTAGCTAACAAATAATGAAGAATTGGGCCGCAAACCTTAGAATTATTGAAGTCGATCATCCAAATACTCAGCAGTTAAAACGAACAAAAATAACCGAGGCAGGAATTTCTGTCCCAGATAATGTCGTTTTCGCTGACATAAACTTCGAAAATGAGTCACTGGAGGAGGGGTTAACTCGGATTGGCATTCTGAGCGCCGAGCCAACATTCTTTTCCTGGTTAGGTGTCACAGTGTACCTTACAGAACCAGCAATTGACTCAACACTCAAGTGCATGGCAAAACATCAAAAAGGCAGTGAAGCGGTCATCACTTTCCGACAACGGTCATCAGAACCGAGTCAACTTGTAGATCTTGTTTCTGATGCAGGTGAGCCTTTCGTGAGTTATTTCACGATAGATGATTTTAAGAGTAAATTGCTTAAGGCAGGATTCGGAAATGTGGGATTCCTTACGCCAGAACTTTCAGCCAAATATTTTCAGGATGGAACAAGTGCTTTGTCGAATCCTAAACAAGTACGCATCGCATCTGCAATTGTATGAAGTCAAAATAACAGGGAAATTGAAATGGGCGACCCCAGCCCACCCAGCCGCCAGCCCGATAGCCCATTTGGGTTCCCGGTCGGTGAACTTTTCGTTAGCCAGCAAAGAGGAGAAAGAAGAAACTCATGAATCCGAAGATCGTAATCAGGAGCGAAACCGATGCCGATGTGAACGCAATAACCGAGGTGACTGTCGCCGCGTTTAAGACCCTGGAGATCAGCAATCACACGGAGCAGTTCATAATTGAGGCGCTACGTGCCGCCAAAGCTCTTACGGTATCGCTCGTCGCAGAATTGAATGGCCGTGTCATAGGGCATATTGCCTTCTCTCCTGTGACGATTTCGGACGGCACTTGGAACTGGTACGGCCTTGGACCTGTTTCGGTGTTGCCGGAATATCAGCGGCAGGGCATTGGTAAAGCCCTGATACGGGAAGGGCTGTCACGGCTGAAAGATATGAATGCTCAAGGATGTTGTCTCGTGGGAGATCCGGATTACTACAAGAAATTCGGGTTCGAGAACATGTCTGGACTTGTGCATGAGGGAGTGCCACAGGAGGTCTTCTTCGCTCTGTCTTTCGATGGGCATACTCCGCAGGGCACCGTCGCTTTCCACGAGGGATTCAAAGCGGACGGCCAACAAGAGGGTGCAAGCGACGCTTTATAGCGTGCCTGACCCTCGGCGTTGACAATAATGAAAAATTTCATGCTTCAATTAAGGCCGTGCACTATAATTGGATGCTCTTTCTTATGTGTACTGATATTTGCCCGCAGTTTTTTTTTGGCGCTACACATGCCCAAGGCATTCTTAGAAATCTTATATTTGGTACTTTGTTGCTTGGGTTAGCATTCGCAATTTTTCGACAATACCGCTTGGCTTTGCGTTTAGCAGCCGTAATATGTCTCTTTGTGGTTGTTTTTCTACCTATCGGGTTGTTTAATCCGTTTACTGCTGGTGATTACATGGCCGCTGGAAACGAACCGCCCTCCGTGGTGCAAACTTTATTATGGCTTATACCTCTTTGAAGCCTTGATCCTTGCAATCGTGTTTATCATAGACCCAAGGAAGAAAAGAACAGACCATGAACAATCTTGACGCAACAACTCAATTCAGCGGATCGTGTACCTCCCCCAAAAAAGTGGACACAATGACCTAACTATGGGAGGTGTGCATGAAGGAGATAAGCGAATTTCATTCATGGGAGATTTATCATGCTCAAGACGAGAATCACTGAAATCCTGGGAATCCGCCACCCCATCCTCCAGGGCGGAATGGCCTGGATTACGGGATGGGAGATGGCCGCAGCCGTTTGCGAAGCGGGCGGCCTTGGCACCATTGCGGCTGCCACCATGGAACCACAAGAACTGATCGAAAGCATCCGAAGGATCCGCAAGGTCACTAACAGGCCATTTGCAATCAATATCCCCTTAAGACTCCCTACGGCCCAAAGGGCCGTGGAGATCGCCGTGGAGGAACAGGTGCCGGTCATCGTTTCCTCTGCTGGTGATCCACTGCTCCATGCAGAAAAGATTAAACGCCGGGGCATCACGCTCTTTCAGGTCGTCTTTTCGGTCGATATGGTCAAGCGGTGCAACCAGTCAGGCGTGGACGGCATCATCGCCATGGGCGCTGAAGGAGGCGGTAACATCAGCCCGGCTGAGATCTCCACCCTTGTTCTGGTAAGGGAAGTCGTACAGGAGACCGATCTCCCTGTGGTAGCCGCAGGCGGGATTTGCGACGGGAAAGGACTTGTAGCAGCCCTTGCCCTTGGCGCCGAAGGCATCCAAATGGGGACTCGATTTATCGCGACTCGTGAAGCCACCGTCCATGAGCGCTACAAACAGGCCATTCTAGATGCCATTGATACCGACACTATTATGACAGGCCGCACAACAGGTCTCCAATTCAGAGTCCGCAAGAACCTGCTGGCTGAAAAAGTCCTAGGGATGGAAAGGGAGGGAAGACCCCGGGAGGAAATCGACGCTTTCACCATCGGATCTCTTAAAAAGGCCGCGATGGGAGGCGACATTAGTTGGGGTTCTCTCATGATGGGGCAGGTCGCTGGCATGATCCGGGAGATTAGACCTGTCGGCGAGATGCTGGACCAGATAGTCTCTTCGGCCCAGGAAGAGATCAGGACGCTGGGACGATATCTTTCCTGAATATTAAGAAAAAGCGCAGTTCATGATCTGGGGTTCACCTTGAAGACCGAGCCCATCGAATTTCATGGAGGAACGGTTCATATTCACCGAGTCAGCAGAATCAAGCCTGAGGTTTCAGATCGAGCACAAGCCTTGAAATTTAAAGGAGAAACTCTTTAGTGCACCTGACGCTCGTATCTCGCGTCGGCGCCCAAAGCGTTATATGGTTTGAAAGTTGTGGAATGATAATTAGATGATAAAAGAAGGTTATGACTGCACATTGATTAAGATAAGACTAAATCAAAACTTGTAGGAGAATGGAAAATGAAAATTTTGAGAACGCCAGATGACTCGTTTAAAAATCTTTCTGGTTATCCATTTAAGCCAAACTATATGGAAGTTCCGGATAGTGAAGGTAAAGAGTTGAGGATTCATTATATTAACGAAGGCCCGATTGATGCGGAACCTGTACTACTCATGCACGGAGAGCCCAGCTGGTCTTATCTATATCGGAAAATGATTCCTATCATCATTGATGCCGGGTATCGAGCCATTGCACCGGATCTAGTAGGATTTGGCCGCTCGGACAAACCAGCGGATAAGAAGGATTACACATATCAGCGTCATGTTGATTGGATGCAGGCCTGGTTAAACAAAATCCATTTACAGCGAGTCACTCTTGTCTGTCAGGATTGGGGAGGTTTAATCGGATTGCGTTTGGTGGCCCAAGATCCGGATCGATTTTCAAGGGTAGTGGCGTCCAACACGGGGCTGCCTACTGGAGGTGCACCGATGCCTGACGCGTTCCTAAGCTGGCGCAAATATTCAATAGAAGTGCCTGATTTCGACGTCGGGGCCATAATCGCTATGGGATGCCAGACGGCCTTGACGGCGAACGTGATTGCTGCGTACAATGCTCCTTTCCCGGACGACACATACAAAAAAGGCGCGCGTATATTCCCTTCGCTTGTCCCCATCACTCCGGATGACCCCGCAGCACAAGCAAACCGGGAGGCCTGGAAAGTACTCTCCAAATTTGAAAAACCGTTTATAACCATGTTCAGTG
>CAZUHR010000297.1:0-4565 GCA_964620335.1 uncultured Desulfobacteraceae bacterium | reverse complement strand
CCACAACTTTAAGGCTTCCGTTTATACCGGTTACGAGAACGGAGAATTTCTGTGCAAGTGGAACCGAGGCATTTCGCGGTGCGGTTTATGCTGTAGCATCAGGAGCCTATGATATGGCCCTCGCACTTGGTGTGGAAAAACTGAAAGATTCGGGATACGGAGGTTTGCCCAATCCCGGCTCAAATTTCGGATCCCTGAACTGGCTGTGGTGGCCGAATGTCACAGCCCCGGGTGCCTTTGCGCAACTGGCATCGGCATACGCCGCAAAGCACGGAATCCCTGACGGCTTGCTCAAGAGGGCCATTGCCCATGTGTCGGTTAAGAGCCATGCAAACGGAGCACTTAATCCGAAAGCGCATTTAAGAAAAGAGGTGACCGAGGACCAGGTCATAGGGGCTCCGATTATTGCTCACCCCCTTGGACTTTTTGACTGCTGCGGTGTCAGTGATGGATCGGCATGTGCCATTGTGACGACCGTTGAAAACGCAAAGGCCATGGGCAAGAAGGATTTTGTCACTGTAAAGGCCCTGCAGCTGGCCCTGAGCAATGGAGAAGAGATGGGTTACAATAACTGGGACGGGGATCACTTTATTACAACCGATCAGTGCAGCACAAGGGCCTATAAAGAGGCAGGTATAACGAACCCGAGGGAGGAAATAAGCATGATGGAGATCCATGATTGTTTTTCAATCACGGAACTTGTGACATACGAGGACCTCCATATTTCGGAACGCGGTCAGGCCGTTAAAGACGCTCTGGACGGTTTTTACGACCTCAGAGGGGGAGGGGTCCCATGCCAGGTGGACGGGGGGTTAAAGTGCTTCGGCCATCCCATAGGGGCATCCGGTTTGAGGATGCTCTACGAGATGTATTTGCAGCTTCACGGAAGGGCCGGGGAAAGACAGATTGAAAACCCGCGATGCGGTCTCACCCATAATCTGGGTGGTGCCCCTTTTATGAACGTATGCAGCATTTCCATAATAGGAAAATACGAAAATTAAGGGGGAGGAATTTCGACCATGGAATTAATTATAACGGAAAGAGGATAGTCCATGGATATTATAAATTATACCGAGGAACACAGGATATTCCGGGATGCTGTAAGGAAGTTTTTCGAAAAGGAAGTGATCCCCTTTACTGAAGAATGGGAAGAGGCCGGCATCGTACCAAAAAGCGTATGGAAGAAGATGGGAGAGCAGGGTTTCCTATGCACAGATGTACCCGAGGAATATGGAGGAGTTGGAGCAGACTTTCTCTACTCCGTAATCCTTACCGAAGAACTTGGTAAAACCGGGTGCATGGGCCTTGCCACACCACTTCACAGCGATATAGTAGTTCCCTATATTACCTCATATGCTTCAGAAGAGCTAAAGAAGAAATATCTGCCAGGGTGTGTTTCGGGTGAAATTATTACCGCTGTAGCAATGACGGAGCCTAACACGGGGAGCGATCTGGCCGCTATCAGGACTACGGCCGTCGAGGACGGAGACCACATTGTTCTCAACGGACAGAAGACATTCATTAGTAACGGAATAAACTGTGACCTTCTCGTTCTGGCTGCAAAGGACCCTAATATAGAAGATCCTTACCAGTCAATAGACCTGTATCTTGTAGAAGCAGGTACTCCGGGATTTGAAAAGGGAAAGCGGATAAAAAAGGTGGGATGGCGTTCCCAGGACACTGCGGAACTTTACTTCAGTGATTGCCGGATACCCAAATCCAATATCCTTGGGCGGAAGGGTGGTGGATTTATTATGCTCATGGAAAAACTTCAACAGGAGAGGCTAATGTGTTGTGTAATAGCACAAATCGCCGCCGAACGTATGCTGGAAATGACCATAAAATACACCAAGGAGAGGACCGCATTCGGACGGCCTATTTCAAAATTTCAGCACAGTCAGTTTAAGATTGTGGACATGGCAACCGAGATAAAACTGGGCCGCACCTTCGTGGACAAATTAGTAATGGACCATATGGAAGGTAAAAACGTGGTAATTGAAGTTTCCATGGGTAAATACTGGATTGCCGAGATGGCCATGAGGGTGGCAGATGGGTGCGTGCAGCTCCACGGTGGATACGGTTACTGCGAAGAATACCCAATAGCAAGGGCATGGAGAGATACACGGGTTATGTCCATATTCGCAGGGACAAGCGAAATTATGAAGGGGATTGCTGCCAAGTTTATGGGGCTTTAGGGGGAATCTAATGGAGTTTAAAAGGCTGTTCGAGCCGATAACCATTAAAAGTGTTGAGATCAAAAACAGGATTGTAATGCCCTCCATGGGACTCCTTTACAGTAGTGACTTCGTATTCAATGATCGCTATAAGGCCTTTTACAGGGAAAGAGCAAAAGGCGGGGTCGGACTCATGACAATAGGGCCGGTCTCCGTAGACCGTGTGGGGAGTGTGCCCATAATGCCGGGGCTTCATGATGACAGTTTCGTGGAACCCCTTCAAAGATTCGTAGAAGAGCTTCACAGAGAAACGGATGTAAAACTGGCTGTACAGCTTCTGCAAATGGGGCGCTATACTTTTTCTTTTCTTACGGGGATGACCCCAATAGCACCCTCTGCCCTTCCGAGTAAAATTACCGGCGAGACACCCAGAGAGATGACAAGGGATGATATAGAGGAGGTTAAGGAAGCATACGCTCAGGCCGCAAGAAGGGCAAAGGAGGCTGGATTTGACTTGATTGAGATTCTTGCATGTACCGGATATCTGATAAGCCAGTTCCTGTCCCCCGTAACCAACAGGCGCACCGACGAGTACGGGGGAACTATTGAGAACAGGATGCGTTTCGGGTTAGAGGTTATCGGCAAGGTTAGAGAGACGGTAGGGGACGATATGGCTGTCGGCGTCAGAATCGCCGGGAACGATTTTATGGAGGGCGGCAATACCAATAAAGAGTCCGCGCTGTTTGCCTCGGAGGCGGAGAAGGCGGGGATTGACGCCATAAACGTGACCGGTGGCTGGCATGAAACAAATGTGCCTCAACTGACTTCGAATGTCCCGCCGGGAGGATTTGTATATCTCGCCCGGGGTATAAAAAACGAAGTCAGTATTCCCGTTTTTGCCTCAAACCGTTTGGGAGATCCTGTTGTTGCAGAGAAGGCCCTCAGGTCAGGCGCATGCGATATGATCTGCTGGGGAAGACCTCTTATCACTGACCCGGATCTGCCGAGAAAGGTCCGGGACGGCCGTCTCAGCGAGATAATCCCGTGCATTTCCTGTAACCAGGGATGCTTTGACGCAATATTTTCCGCAACGCCCGTATCCTGTATCCTGAATCCCAGGGCAGGAAATGAAGCCATATACAGTGTCAAGAGGGTTGAGAGCCCGAAGAAAATAATGGTTGCAGGGGGAGGGCCCGCCGGTATGGAGTTTGCGATCATTGCGGCTGAAAGAGGACATCGCGTTACACTGTATGAAAAAGAAAGCAGCCTTGGCGGCCAGATAAACCTGGCCAAAATGCCTCCCGGTAAAAGAGAGTTTCAGAAAATAATAGACAGTATGAAAGCGCGAATGGAAAAATGGGGTGTACGGGTCGTGCTTGGCACTGCTCTCACAAGGGAAATAGTTGCAGAACAGAGCCCGGATGCACTGGTTGTAGCGTCTGGAGCAAGGCCGATGAATCTTGATGTCCCGGGTGTTGATAAACCGCATGTAATTGATGCCTGGGATGTACTTTCAGAGAAAGCATGGAAAATAGGCAGGGACGTGGTAGTTGTGGGAGGTAGCGCGACCGGATGTGAGACTGCATATTTTATTGCTTCAATGGATATCCCTGACCCGGATATTTACTCCTTCATTATGTTCCATACGGCGGAAGACCCAAAATTTGCAACGTCGCTTCTACGAACCACGGGCAGGCAGGTCACGGTTATAGATATGGTTCCAAGGCTTGCAGCCAATGTCGGCCGCACATCACGCTGGTCGCTGACAAAAAGTCTAAAGCTTCTGGGTATTGACCTAAGACCAAGCACGAAGCTGATAGAGATAAGGGATGACTCCGTTCTTGTAGAAACAGCAAAAGGGGAGGAAACCATCCCTGCCGATACGGTAGTCATGGCTGTCGGCGCCTCTTCTATTAACGATTTTGCCGGTAATTTGAAAGAGATCGGTTGCGATGTAATCACCATAGGTGATGCAAAAGAACCGAGGAAAATTACAGAGGCCGTGAGAGAGGGATTTGAGGAGGCCCTGAAAATTTAAGGGAGAATCTGATAATTACCTCAATAAGGCTTATTATCCCTTTAGTCTGAAATCCTACTCTTATCTCAATCCAAGGATCTCTCTGGCTTCCGATGGACTTGCAATCTCGCGGCCTACCTCGCGGACGATTTTTGCCAAAGCTTCCACGAGCACCCCGTTATTCTTTGCCTTATCGCCGTCTGGTTTATAAAATGTATCCTCAAGACCTGTTCTTACATTCCCGCCAAGTTCGACACACTTTCTATGAAGATCCCATATTTCTTTCCGCCCAACTGCAATTACCTGGTAATGTGTGCCCTTTGGCATCTCTGCGACAAGGAGCGGAAGCCACTCAGGCTTTGTGGGCATACCGC
>CAZUHR010000296.1:0-4567 GCA_964620335.1 uncultured Desulfobacteraceae bacterium | reverse complement strand
CCCGGCGTTCCCTTCAGCGTTCCATTGATATTTTCCGGGCCGATGATCAATTTATTCAAGTTGTCTTGGGCGATGTATTGTTTAAATTGGCTGTAGGGGATCGTTTCCACTTTTGAAGAAAAATAGTATTGTTGCATGTAGGAAAACAAAAGGAAGGCCATCACGAAATACCAGATGCTGAAGTGTGCCTTCGGGGGCAAGGCATCCTTCTTTTTCTGGGGGTCTCTGGGACCGAACATTGAACGAAGCTTATCTATCAAATTTTCCCCCGGTTCTTTTTTTCCATCGGATGGCATATTCCCCCCTTCATACTTACAAAAATTGATATTCACATTATATGTATTTCGCATATCCTCCGGTAGTGATGGCCGTATATTGCAAGGGTGACTGCCAATGGCACCAGCCTGGGCTTGCGGAGCAGGGTCCAGAGCAGCAGATGCCAGTAATGGAGACGTCCTTTGCCCCAAACACCGAGCCGAAAGCAGGATCGGAAGAAAGCGAGGATTCGCTGGACGTCCATGGGCATTGTGATACTGGGGGCCTTTAGTTCTTGCAGAGAATTCCTGACACGCCGGTAGAAGTTACGGGGAGAATAGATCTGTTTCATAATTGAACGATACCCGTCCAAGAGCCTTTCCAGGCCCATTTTTGGGATGATATTGGTTGTTCCATCGACATTGTCTCCTGAAAACGCGCTGACTACCCGGTTTTCCCCTTGGAGCCGGTCAAATAGCCTTGTTCCCGGAGGGGCCTGGAGAATTCCCACCATTGCGGCTACGATTCCGCTTTGCTGAATAAAATCGATTTGTCGCTGGAAGATAGAATGCGTGTCACTGTCGAAGCCGACAATAAAACCGCCCATCACCTGTAACCCGGCCTGGTGGATCGTTTTAACGCTTTGAAGGAGATCCCGGTTTCTATTTTGGGTTTTATGACATTCCCTGAGACAGGCATCATCAGGCGACTCGATGCCGATAAAGACGGAATCAAATCCGGCCTTGACCATCATATCCAAAAGCTCCGGATCATCGGCCAGATTGATAGAGGCCTCAGTAAAAAAAACACATCCCCTTTTATCTTTTCGCCATTCAATCAAGGCAGGCAGTAACTGTGCTTTTAGGTATTGCTTATTTCCGATAAAATTGTCGTCAACAAAAAATATGGAACCCCGCCAGCCTGCATCATAAATATTATCCAGTTCCGCGATGATCTGTTGAGGCGTTTTTAACCGTGGGCGATGACCGAAAAGGGCCGTCACATTACAAAACTCGCAGTTAAACGGACATCCTCTGGAAAACTGAATGGCCATGGACGCATATCTTTTCGTGTGTATCAAATCAATTGAGGGGATGGGGGTCTGATGAAGATCGCAGAAACCGGATGCCCTGTAGATTTTTTTCAGATGCCCGTTTTTCAAATCCTCAAGAAAAGGCGGCAATGTAAGTTCGGCCTCGTCGAGGACAAGATGATCCACCTCCTCAAACGCCTCCGGTTCGGCAGTAAAAAGCGGGCCCCCCGCGATGACTTTCAAATCCTTGGCCTTGCAACGAGCGATGATTTGTTTCGCCGAGTCCCGTTGAATCGCCATCCCTCCGATGAAGACCAAATCCGCCCACGAGAGATCATCATCCGTGAGGCCATCCACGTTGACATCCACGAGACGCTTTTGAAATTCATCCGGCAACAGGGCCGCGACGGTGAGCAGGCCCAGCGGCGGAAAGGCCGCTCTCTTACGGATAAAACTCAAGGCATACTTGAAAGACCAGAAAGTATCCGGAAATTTCGGGTAAATGAGGAGAACGTTCATATCAGCAGGCTCCTTTCCGCATTAATATGGAAAAAATCAGTTTCCTTTTTTTCTTACGGAATTGACGACCTCCACCCCTTCCGAAAGGGAGACCGTATGGATTTTCATTTCCAAAGGTCTGGCCAAAAGGCTTTTTGTCCCGAGCAAAACACTGAATCTGTCGGACCTCAAATAATGTTCCAGGTGTTGGCGGCTTTCCCATTCCGAAATCAGGCTGAAAACATCATTGTTTTCGATATCACAGAAAATGTCGTAGATTAGATATCCACTTTTTTCCCCCTGTGGCTCAATCAATGAAAGAAGCGTTTGCAGAACCTCCTTCCGCTTTTCCGGAAGCACGGTCATGATTATTCTGGCTAGGATCATTTCGGCAACCTATCGGCAATGCCAGAGCCTTTAAGGGTTTGCAGAACCATCAGTAATTTTGGGAACCTTTGCTTATAAAGTCCTTTTCAAAATCAAAAACATGTTTCGTTTTGGTAAAATATAATCTCAGAACCCGAATGAAACAGTTGCAGAGCGATGATAAATGACCAAAAATTGAAATTACTTGCAATGCCGTTCAAGACATCAATGATAGTCATAAGACTATTCACCGAATGCCTATTTTCTTTCGGCTTCCAAATTTATTTTTTTCATCCGGATTAAATGTTCAATCATTTTTTGATCGAATTTTCCTTTAGCCTCAGAGATGTTCTTCTGAAAACTTAAGGCTATAGCGGTATCCGGATCTTTCTTGACAAGCTCGGCTTTCAAGTAAAGCTCTTTCTCGCATATCGTCTGCCTGAGGTCTTGAGTCGCCTTGATAAATGCTTCTTGCTCATCGTTTGGTCTCTTTGAGGCGCTCAACTGGAATATTTGTACCGTTATTCACTACTTTTTTATAAGTTCAATCTTTGTGCCAGGTTTCTAACACGCAGCGTCAGGTTACCCATCATTTTGATTTTTATGAATAATTAGTAAAAAAAGCACTTTCAGGGCAGCCATTAACGGCCATATAAAAAGGGGCATATTCAACCAAACGGTCATATATGACCCTTCTTAAGTCTCCTCGGTGTGATTGATAGAAAACAAGATTTGCAAATTGAATTGACGCTCAGGTGTGCAGAAAGAGCCGGAAATTTTGAATCTGAATCTACCCCTATGAAATAATTATCGTAGGAGGTTACAAAGATTCGAAATAGTTTCAGGGTTGCCGCACAGAGCCTTTATAAAAGACCTCGCAGCTGCCGCCTTGAACAAAGCGTTTTGTCTTCTTGTAAAGATTGAAGATCGGGGCGCCAAGGGACACGACCGTGTTCACCGCGCCGACCTGGGGATTGCCGAAGGAACCGTTAATGCTTTGTTTGAATATTGCGCATCCCTTGTCATCGAGAAGCGCCACTGTTACATTATCATATTGTTCGCTGACAAGATTGAGATTGCCTTTAAGAGCTATCCGATTATGGTGCGTCGCAAGGGCGCAGTCCATAGCGTCTGCTATCCCGTCCTTGATCTTCCAGTGGGAGATGAACTGTGTAATGACGCCCCGCCCTCCCTGGGTTTGGTTATAAACGTCCCAATAACGGTACCCCTTGAGCCCAACAGTACCGAGGGGGCCGGCGATAAAGAAAGCGCCGAGGTCGACGAGATTGAACTGCTGGCTCGTCTCATACGATGAGAGGACCCTGTCGAGGTCCATCGTATAAATGACTAGGTTATCACCCCGCAGAGAAAAAATACCGTCCATGCTACTCATCAGATTGAGACTTCCTTTCTCTTCCATCGTCAAGGAAGCATAAAGATCACCCTTCCCGCCGATCACCTTTTTTACGCCGAAGGACTCCTCAAGTTTTGCGAAGTCCAGCTTCGATACCTTCAAATTGATTTTATACACAATATCGACTTCCGACCTGTCAACCGTGGCATCTCCTTCACCCTTCGCGTCGAAAATATCCATGGTAAGCGCTGTGAGGTAGATTACTCCCTTCTCCGCTTTTATAGGACTCTTGATGTTATCGATTTCGAGGTCCTTTTTCCGCAGCGCCTTGCAGTCCATGTTTCCCGTGAACGAGACGTTCTTTATGATATCCTCTGCGCTATCGCCTATCGAGAGATCCTTTATTGCCAGATTGATTCCCTTCAACTCCGTCTTTTCACCCGTCTTCTTGTCAAGATAGACCAGTGCCCCTTGGGACAGCCTGAGTTCTTTCAAACTGAAAGCTGTTCCCAGCCCCTCTTCAGTCGATTTCTTTGCAGAATTTTTGAAATTATATTTATTCTCGGCGTATTTCACGATGGTAATAGTCGGTTTGCCAAGCTCGCAACTGGTGATTTTGAGTTGCTTCTTCAGCAGGGGAATTAACTCCACCCCTACCTTGAGTTTTTTGAGGGAAAGGATTTCAACTCCCTTGTTGGCAACATGGATATCATTTGCCGAGAAGCCAAAGGGAAAGAAAGAGAGCGCCATCTTCCCATTGATCCTGACATCCAGGCCGGTCGCCTCGGATGCTGCGGTTTCTATGCGGGGCTTGTAAGAATTGATATCGAATAATAAGACACCGACAATTGCAGCGATTACGATCAGGGCGACGACGACTCCCGCGATCACCAGAACTTTTTTCTTTTCCGCTACCATGGCTTTCACTCTGTGATAAACATTTGGGATGGGAATTTATGGTTTTCGGATGTCAAGTTTGCGCATACGGGCCCGCAATGTGCTGCGATTGAGCCCAAGGATCTCGGCCGCCCCGTTTTTTCCGCTGACCTTCCATTGCGTTT
>CAZUHR010000295.1:0-4576 GCA_964620335.1 uncultured Desulfobacteraceae bacterium | reverse complement strand
ATATTGCTGATTCGCGCATAGTAGGCCTTTGAAAAATCGTAATTCAGTGCTACTACGGGATAAAACAGCCTGTCTAATTGGACGCTTCTAAAAGTGCGGATGTCTGCATCAATCAGACCTATGGATTCGGCGCCCAGAGCTATGGCGATCCCGAAACTGAGAAACATATTTTTACCCTTACCGGGCTTACTTATATTGAAACCTGCCTCATTCAACTGCCTGTAGATGCTTCTGAAACCCGGTCCGTCATTCCATTGAATCAAATAATTTTTAATTCCAAAAGAATCTATCAGGTTCTTCAGTCTGAAAGCATCTTTCTCAGTAGACCTATCCAGGCCGAAAATAATGCTCGAAAGATAAGTAACGCCTCGTAATTGTCTCAGAATGTTTTCAAAGATGGGAAGATTAACCGGATCAGTGTATTCACTTGCAAGGGATGGAATAATCAGGACCGTCTTTTTCCACTTGGAGTGCAGCCTGAGCTGGGACTTCAAGTGCTTTCGGTCTTTCCGAAGTATGTGAAATGTGGTTATTTGGCCGCTAGTCTGTGAGAAGTCGGAGATAGCTAAGCTCCTTAAGTAAGCTAAAATATAAGCCGTTTAGGATTACGAAATTCAGGTTAGGAAATTTACAATACTCAATATGATAAATTAGCGGAAACCTTGGCTTTTGTCAACTTTACTTTATGTGCAATTTGTTTGCTTAATAGATCATTTTTTCTTCTTTTCACTTGAACGGAGGATTAGGAACTGATAATTTCTCTATTGCCCAATTGAGTAAAAAACGCTCAGTTATGAACCTTTCGGCATTAAAGCTCCCTGCAGCAAGACGTCGGCGGAAGGATATTCGGGACGAGATGGACATGAAGGACTTTTCAAACATGTTGATCTTATTAGATAAGACTTCCCTGGAACAGCGATGAGATGTTAAAAATGATCCCGTCAATCGAGACCTGTTTTGTTATGATGAAAAGATACGGGATGCTTGATAATATCAAGGCGCATTCTGTTGTAGTCGCAAAAATCGCCCTATTGATAGCTGAAGGGCTTGAACAGGTAGGTGAGGATATCTCCATTGAAAAGGCTACCGCCGGCGCCCTCATGCACGACATCGGAAAGACTGCAAGTTTGAAATACGGGGGTGATCATACCGAGATAGGAAGGCAAATCTGTCTTAGAAATCATTTTGAAGAAATTGCCGATATCGTAGGAGAACATGTGATTTTAAAACACTACGAACTCGAGGGAGACTATTCGGAAAAAGAAATCGTTTATTATGCCGACAAAAGGGTAAACCATGATATTATAGTGAGCCTGGATGAACGTCTCACGTATATACTTGAACGGTATGGCAATAATCAGCGGGGTCTGCGGCTTAGAATTAGAAAAAATTTTGAGCTCTGTGCCAAGGTTGAAGAAAAACTTTTCACCAAATTGAATTTAAGACCCGAATTTTTATCCATTTTGGTTGAGAAAGAGAAAACCATGTTGAACCTTTAGCTATGAGGGGTGTCAGACATGTCTAAGAAGATTGTAATGTTGCTCGTCGTATGTCTGGCCTTCCTTGCATGTAAAGAGGAAGGCACGCGTCTCAAGATCAAATATGCTCAGATACAGGGTCTTGAAAAAGGGAACAGGGTGCTATTTGAGAAGAGTCGGATAGGCCGGGTGGCAGGGGTATCCTATGAAAAAGGCGGCTATTATTTGGTAGATGTGGTGATCGCAAATGAATCTGCTAGCGCCCTCACGGAGCATTCCAGATTTTTCATTATTGCCGACAAAGGGAATACGGGCAAGATGGCCATTGAAATGATTCTGGACAGGAAAGGGGGAGCTGTTCTAATAGATGGTGCCACTGTTGAAGGTTCCACCAAACAGTCAGCCTTTATTGATCAAATGCTGGGTGAATTTGAAACGGGGCTTGAAGATCTCAAGAAGAAATTCGATAAATTCACGGATGATCTTGGCAAAATCCCGGAGAGCAAAGAGTTCGAAAGGCTTGAAAAGGAACTTAAGAAAATAACGGAAGAGTTGAAGCGGTCGGGCAGGGAGGCAGCGGAAAAGATACAGAAAGAGGTATTGCCCCGGCTTGAAAAGGAATTGGAAAAGCTGAAAGAAAAACTTAGAAAGTTCAGGAAGAAGGAAGAGGTTAAGCCCTTAGAGATTTAGTCATGATTAGTTCTATAGAATTCACCCTGTTTTTTCTGATAAGAAGAGGCATATGTCAATCCGGTTGATTGCAAAGGACTTGTACCTTTTACAGCAGGAAGTTGGAAGGCTTGAGAGACAGATAAAAAGCGCGCCCTTTGAAAAACGGGAAGAGTTGGAGGCTCAACTTCGAAAGGTGAGGGCAGAGCGACACCGGATGCAAGGAATCCTTAATGGGGTCAAAGAACCCACTGGTTACAGAAAACCTCGATAAAGAATAGATGGACGTAATCAAAAAATTGCTTGGCGGATTTCTCAGTGCCGTTTTCATATTTGTGTTTTCAGGCATTATCCTTTTTCCTCTTTCTTCTCCAGCAGCCACAGTCAGTGTGAAGGTCATCCACTCCCAGGACAGATACCCCGTCGGGGGTTCCTATCCAATCCTCTTTAAGATCCGAATCTTAAAACCCTGGTATATCCATGGCACACAGATGATGGAAAGTGGTCTCATCCCCACGGTGATTTCTTTTCCGGAATCACAAAATATTCAGTTTAAGGAAATGCGATTTCCCGAACCGGAAAAAAAAGGATTCGATTATACTAAGAAATCAGTTGCGGTTTTTTCAGGTAAGATTCTGGTAAGCGCTAGGCTGGTGGTTAGCGAACAGGCCGCAAAAGGCAAACAGTTGTTAAACGGCAACCTTTCATACCAGGCATGTTCAGCGAGTTCGTGTCTGCCACCAGAAAATGTACGAATACCAGTATCATTGTTTATTGCACCCCGGGGCGTACATGTTGAACTCACAAATCAAGAAATATTTGAACAATTATACGCAGGGGCCTTTTCCAGTGAAACGGTCGAAGGATTGAGACTGGATGCAGGCCTATGGTTGACACTTCTTGCTATTTTCATGGGAGGCTTGGCACTCAATCTTACCCCGTGCATTTACCCCCTCATTCCAATTACCGTTTCCTATTTTGGTGGGAGGAGCCAGACCATACGCGGGATAGTCATCATTCACGGACTTTTATATATTTGCGGCCTTGCGGTTACAAACTCGCTGTTAGGTCTGACCGCCAGCATGTCAGGGGGGCTTTTGGGCGCTGCCCTCCAGAATCCCGTTGTTCTCGCTTTGGTGGCGGGAATTTTGGTTTTCTTGGCCTTGAGCTTTTTTGGCCTCTGGGAATTAAGGCTCCCTTCAGGCCTGACCCGGCTGGCTTCAAGAAATTTCGGCGGATACTTCGGGACTTTCTTTATGGGACTGACACTTGGGATTGTCGCTGCACCATGTCTCGGTCCTTTTATCCTGGGCTTACTTAGCTATGTGGGGCAGAAAGGAGATCCTTTATTAGGTTTCATCTATTTTTTCGTCCTCAGTATCGGGATGGGACTTCCCCTTGCGGTACTGGCGGTGTTTTCAGGGACTATAAAGATGCTGCCCCTATCAGGGGAATGGATGGTCTGGATCAGGAAGCTTCTGGGATGGGTTCTTTTGGGAATGGCGGGCTATCTGTTGCAACCTGTTATACCTTCTTCCTTAGGCAAATCAGTTCTTTATGCATCAATATTAGTGGCCGCCGGTTTACATTTAGGTTGGCTCGAAAAGAGCAGGGCTACTTTGACGGCATTCCCATACCTTAAAAGAGGACTAGGTATTATTCTTATGATAGGCGCTGCACTTTCTCTGGCGGCAGGGTATCGAAGCAGTCCCGTAATCAATTGGATCCCTTATGATCAGGCTGTTTTGGCAGAGGCTATTAGGGAGAACAAGCCGGTAATTCTTGAATTTTATGCGGATTGGTGCGGGCCCTGCAGAAAAATGAAGGAAAGTTCATTTAAGCATCCTGATATAATAAGACTGAGCCGGTCTTTTGCAAATGTGACGGTAGACCTGACAAAAAGGGGAAATTGGCAGGAAGGGCTGAGGAAACGTTATCAGGTCAGAGGGGTCCCAACGGTAATATTTATCAACAGACGGGGCATTGAGGAAAAGAGACTGAGGATTGAATCTTATGCCGGCCAGGATGAAATATTGAAGAGAATGAAACAACTGATTGACGAATCCTGATAATCAAAAAGGCTACCCTTTCTTTAAGGCCGGCCTTCATTTCCCAATAATCCGTCCTAGGTCGGGCCAGGATCTTTGTATCAATTTCCGCAATTCGTTCAAATCCCTACTGGTCATGGTCCGGATTATCGGTGTCTTGGACATGTCAGTCATAACTCTCCCTCCTTACAAAATCTTTGATGCACTCGTTAAATGCCTCATGGGATTCGATCATGACATGGTGGCCAGCTGACGGCAATATGGTAAGAGCGCTTTCTTTGATGGTTTTGTTGAGTGTATCGGAAAGTGCCGGCGGTGTCAGTTTGTCTTCCTCACCGCATACGACGAGACACGGTAAATTTATTCTCTCCAGATCTTTGC
>CAZUHR010000294.1:0-4578 GCA_964620335.1 uncultured Desulfobacteraceae bacterium | reverse complement strand
GTGAGGGCTGCCGATAAAGACCCCAAAAAAAACTGGAACCACTGGATTATAGTTATATTCGGGCCGAAAAGATAATAGACACCGCCTAAAAAGAGCGGATACAGGAAAGGCTTGAACACATCATCGGGACCGCTCCCTAATATCGACCCCGAGGATATGCGCTGGGCCCAGGCATGGTGTTGTTCGGCATCGATAACCGGATTTAGAAATAAGGGATTTTGCTGTACATTCAAAAAATAAAGACCACGATACGCCAGGGCAACCATGAAAATCACCAAAAGCCAGCGCCGGATATCTTTGAAGGTTTTATCTACAGCCAGGGGCCTATTAAAATGCGAGGAATTTGTCTGCAAAGGTTGGATATACATAGATTGCGTGCAATTCTTTTTCAAAAACTGGTTATAATTTCATTCTCTTGAAGATGTTTTCAGGGATCAACCTAATTAGCAGCATTATTAGCCTCCAGAACCACCTGACATATATAACATCCCTGCCTCGCCGGTAACCCCTGAAAACCCTTCGAGCCACATCCTCTGGTTCAGATATAAGCATTTCCGGCAATTCCAGGTCCCGGGTCATCTTGGTCCGGACAAATCCGGGGAGTACGGTAATCACACGGACATTACTCAGGGACAGCCTATTCCTGAGCCCGCTCAGGTATATGGTAAAGGCCCCTTTAGCAGAGCCGTAGATATAGTTGCTTTGCCTTCCCCTCTCGCCTGCCACAGAGCTGATACCTATAATAAAGCCGCTCCCTCTTTGCTTGAAGCTCGCTGCAATAATTTCCAGGATACTCAATGCGCCAATATAATTCGTCTCAACAATACGCCTTGCCTCCTGGAACTCCCTCTGTGCTTTTCCCTGATCCCCAAGAAAGCCAAAGGCAATGATCACGCCATCCGGCTTTTGACCCAATTTTTCGTAAAATTCAACATGGGATTCATAATCTACGGCGTCAAAATAAACGGCCTGTGCCTTGACCTGATACCTCAATTCAATATCCCTGGCCTTTTTCTTTAAAAGCTCCATGTCCCTTGACGCGAGAATTATGTTCGCCCCCTCTTTCCTGGCGAACTCACGTGCAATGGCAAAACCAGTATCCGAGTTGCCTCCGAGTATCAGAAGGTCCATTATCTTATAACCTCAACCTCTTGGATTGCATTGATTGAAATTTCTTTTCCAATCCGTATCCCATTCGTACTTTCCGGAACTCATTGTGCCCACGATACCCTTGTTCAAAAATTTCAGGAGTCAACCGAACATCTTTCGCCAGATAAATTCTTCCGCCATATTTTAAAACTATCTTATCAAGGGCATCCAGCACTGGAAACAGTTTGGGTTCGATCTTGAAATCCAAGGCGAGCGTGTAGCCCTCCATAGGAAATGAGAGATAATTTCCGTTTTCAGCCCCAAAAAGCTTTAACACAGCCAGAAATGAACCAAGGCCTGAATCTGAAACCCTGTCCAAAATTTTAACTAAACCTTCAAAACCTTTCTCCTTTGGAATAACAAGCTGATATTGGGTGAAACCCTTGCTTCCATATATTCTGTTCCAGTTGTGGATTGTGTCCAGAGGATAGAAAAACCTGTCAAATGTGATGATGTCTTCGGTCCCGCGTTTACCGATTAAGTGAAAACACAAAGTGTTGAACAGGAATAGAGAATATTTGTTAACTACAAAGCCAGGAAATTCAAAAGGTGCTGAAAATCTCTTTTTCTCCGGTATTGCAAAAACACCATCATTTGCGTGCTCTCCCAGCACGAGAAGAGAACGCCCCGTATTTTTTCCTGTTGCCAGGCAATCAACCCAGGCCACCGAATAGCCGCAATCCGCATATTGCTCGAAAAGCTCGAGAACTTCTTCCAGACATTCGGCCTTGATAACCCGCCGTTTGACATATGCGCCTCCAACCCTTTTAAGCAGGATTTCTGCTGATAAGATAACACCTGTTAACCCCATGCCACCGCAAGTGGCCAGGAAAAGCTCCCTGTTATCCTCTTTGGAACACCGCAGAATTTCTCCACTAGGGACCATAAGTTCAAAGGACTCTACACATGAACTGAAGCAACCGGCTTTGTGATGGTTCTTTCCATGAACATCGCTGGCTATTGCACCGCCAACAGTAACAAATTTTGTTCCGGGCGTTATACCTAAGAACCATCCGCGTGGAAGGAAGGCATCGATAATATCAGCCAGACTCACGCCTGATTCGCAGGTGACAATCCCGTTCGCCTCATCGAAGCCCAGGATCTTGTCAAAACGACTCGTCAGGATAATACGATCATTGAGTGAGCTGTCCCCATAACTACGGCCTAATCCGTGAGCTATACAGTCCCCCCCCTTCTGAAGGCACTTGTGAAGCCTTTCTTGGGTTTCAAATGCACAGCACTGCGCATCGATTCTTGGAAATCGCCCCCAACCGCTGAGTTTCATATGGGCTCCAAAAACATAAATGGCTTGTCAGACTGTTATTATTATCAGAATCCAATCTCGAGATCAAAACAGCACATAGAGGGTCCAAGTTCGTGCACGCCTGAATATAATAAACAAAGTATAATTAATGCCCGTTTATGTAAAACAATATGAAGAATGTGAATAACCAAAGAATAATAATAGCTTGCAAGAAAAGGTCTTTCAATAATATATGAGTAGGGGACCCGCTCCTTTCATGTACAAACGTTATCTGCATAAAACGCAAGATTCCGAGAATGACCCAGAAGGATGTGAGATAAAGGTTTTGGCTGTTGTGCTTGGAAACAACTTCCGGTGAAACTGTATAAAGGATATAACTAACAATTGTCACAGAGGCCATGACGACCATGCCTGTTGAAATAAATTCAAGGCTATACCCGTTCGTATATTTTGTGGCCCCGTTTTCTCGTTGTGCGAGCAGAAGGTCATCCCTCCTTTTTGCAAGGGATAAAAACAAAGAGAGCAGGAAGGACATCAATATGATCCAGTGACTGGGCTGCACATCTGCAGCTAAACCACCTGCCAATACCCTCAGTACGAACCCAAAGGCGATAATCGTAATATCAAGAATGGAAACATGTTTCAGCCCGAGGGAGTAAAATAAATTGAGCAGGAGATACCCACCCAAAACAATAAGGCAGGAAGTGGGCAGGAGCAGGACGGCCAGGGATATTGAAGAAATGAGCAGAAAAAAGAGGGAAAAAACTGCTTCGGTTCTGCTTAACTTTCCGCTGGCAAGAGGACGCAATTTTTTAACCGGATGCCTTTTGTCCTCATCAATATCCTGGATATCATTGAAAATATATACGCTACTTGCCGCCAGACTAAAGACAAAGAAGGCACAGAACGTCTCCCAAACTGCGTGCGGGTCCCCAAGTTTGTAACCAAAGAAAAGGGGCAGAAAAACAAATCCATTCTTCATGTATTGGTGTGGTCTGGCGAGCCTTATATAAGAATCAATTTTGCCCATTGAATCCCTGAAAAAATTGTTATGGGATTAAAAGTATGGTGAAAACGATCTGTTTTGCCAAACTGGTTTGTCAACCACTATCAGGATCAATAGTGTATTATCAAGTAGGTCCCGCATCAAGCAAAAACCAAAATCCACTGTCAAGTTTAAAAGGAAAAAACCACCAAAAACATGCTGCCGTGTGGACATTGAGAAAACAAATTGCTAATCTGCTTTGGATATTTTCCTTCAAGATAATGAGGTTTTTAGTTTGGAAATCGTCTAATTGTTTGATAATAAAAAGGGCTTATGAATATCCTCAGAAGATATGCCTCGCTAATTAACGTTATTCACAGGATAGTGGATGTTGCTATCCTTTTGATTATAACCTGGCTGGTGAAAAAGTTTTACGGCCAGCCGGAGTTAATGCGTGTTTTGGCTATATATGGAAGTTTGCTCCTGGCAATCATATTTTCCCTGTTTAATGTCTATAAATCATGGCGCAGTATTTCCCTTTTGAACCAGATCAAGCTCCTCGTTTTTGCCTGGATTTCCGTCCTTCTCATCTTTAATATTCTTGTTCTTCTATTAAGCACCAAGGAACAGCTGGCCGTGCTCTGGCCTTTCTGCCTTTTTCGGAACAAGGAATTCCTTTTATGGTCGTTGTTCGTATTTCTGGGAATAACGGCCGTAAGGATTGCAGCCAGGCTTTTATTGGCTTTTTTCAGGAAAAGGGGCTACAACCAGCGCAACGCCGTTATTGTGGGAGCCGGGGAAGCAGGCCGGAAACTGACGCAGTTTCTTCATATCAAGAGCTGGATGGGCATAAAAGTTCTCGGTTTTTTTGATGACCGGCTTTCAAAAGGAGAAGAGATCAAGGTATCTTCTGATGCCCCTGGGACGGTTTTCGGCTCTGTTGACGAGTGCTCTGAGTTCTGCATGTCCAAAGGCATCGACATAGTATTTATTGCCCTCCCCATGCGTGCCGAAGAAAAAATCAACCAAATCGTCTGGGACCTGGGCACTAAAGGCGTAGACGTTTTCCTCGTACCTGATCTTTTCACCCTTGGTATCCAGAAATCAAAGATCCGGCAAATAGGAGAACTGTATCTTCTGGATTTCAATCTTTTTCCTGCATGGAAGCGTCTATTTGATA
>CAZUHR010000293.1:0-4578 GCA_964620335.1 uncultured Desulfobacteraceae bacterium | reverse complement strand
TGGCAGCAGGGCACATGCAACATGAAGGCAAACTCTACATCCTGATCAAAAAACCGCAGAGCGAATATTAAGTTTGGCGTTCCCCGATTTCTCTGTTATCGTGCATACGGCTGATCGACAAAATGGGCAAACTTTCCTCCGCTAGATTGAAAACTTCGACAAGTCGGCAACCTTCAGAAAGAGCATTGATAGGTGCTGTAAAAGCCCCACCCTGTTTTCTCTAAGTGCCTGATCGTCCTTGATCAGGATTTCCGCCCCATCAAAAAATTCATCCACCGGTTTCCTAAGCCTAGCCATAAGGCTTAACGCCTGATAATAATCCCTTTTCTCCAGGCATTGATAAATATCTTCTTTCAGGGTCTGATAAGTCTCCCACAGGCTGGATTCAATGGTTTCCTTGAACAGGGCAGGATCCACATCAAAAGGTATTTCCTGCTTTTTCAATATGTTGCTCACCCTTTTAAAAGTCAAAGCGAGCGCCTGAAATTCTTCTGACTCCGAAACAAATCTTTTGAGATGATCGATCCTTGAACCCAGTTGATTAATTCGATCAAATTCAACGGATATGACGGCCTCGATCAGATCAGACTCATAATCTGACCTCAACATCATCTGTTTATAACGCTCCCTGAAAAACTCTATAACCCTTGCGAACACATTGTCTGTCTCAAACCTGATACCTTCACTCAAGATTAACAGGGCCTTTTCAATAAACTTCCGAAGGGATATATCCCACCCCATGTCCTCAATTATCCTAATAATTGCAAGCGAATGCCTTCGAAGGGCAAAGGGATCTGCGCTTCCGGATGGCTCAAGCCCAATAGCAAAACAACCAGCTATGGTATCCAAGCGGTCGGCACATCCGACCACGGCCCCGATCTTGGATATTGGGAGCCTGTCTCCGGCCCTAATGGGAAGATAATGCTCATTAATTGCCGAACAGATCTCTCCTGAATACCCCTCTATCCGGGCATACTCTTCCCCCATGACTCCCTGCAGGCTGGGGAACTCGTTGACCATTTGCGTGACCAAGTCGCATTTACAGAGTCCCGCTACGGTTTTCACGTCATCGACTCTTTCCGGCAGCACCGTCTCTGCCAGATATTCAGCCAATTTGGTGAACCTCTGGACCTTTGCATAGGAAGTTCCCAACTCCGCCTGATAGATAACTCCTTTTAGATCTTCAAGGCGTTCTCCAAGTGGCCGCTTTCGGTCTTCCTCAAAAAAGAATCCGGCATCCGCAAGCCTTGCCCGCAATACCCGTTCATGCCCTCTTTGAACCACCGACTCATCCTCTGCAACCGTGTTATTCACTGCCACAAAATTGGGCATCAACTTGCCTTCCTCGTCGTAGACTGAAAAATAGCGCTGATGCTCTTTCATAGCCGTAATTAGAACAGAGTCAGGAATATTCAGGAATGCATCATCAAAACTGCCACAAACAGCAGATGGATACTCCACGAGATTTGCGACCGTAGTGGTTAACTCTGGATCCTCTGCAGGCACTCCTCCGACTGTTCTGGCGGCTTCCCTTGCCAGTCTTTCAACGGCCTTCTCTCTTTCCCGCTGGTCAACCAGAACGAAACTCTTTCCCATCTTCTGGTAGTAATCTTCAATGCTTAAGACCTCTATAGCCTGAGATCCCATGAAACGATGCCCCCGGCTCGTTCTTCCACTTTTCACGCCGCCAACCTCAAAAGGTATGACTTTGCCGTTAAAGAGTGCCACCACCCAGTGAATAGGCCGTACAAACGAAAAACCCACGCTCCCCCAGCGCATAGACTTCGGCCATGTGATATCAGCGATTATTCTTGGCAGGCATTCTTCTAAAATTTCCTCTGTCGGCCTCCCCGGAATACGATTTTTAATGTAGACATATTCCCCTTTTGATGTGTCAAGGCATTCCAATGATTCAACGGATACTCCCTGCTTTTCGGCAAAACCGAGAGCGGCCTTTGTAGGCTTACCCTCTTTATCATAGGCCACGCTTTTCGGGGGACCTGTGACTTCCCGGACCAGATCTTCCTGTCTCTCGGCAATATCCTTTCCTATCAAGACCAGTCTTCTCGGGGTTCCATAGGTGTGAAGATCGCCTGCCAAATCAATGCGGTTTTCTTCAAAACTTGCTTCTGCAAGCGACTTAAGTCCTCTCAGCCCGTCTTCCAGATAACCCGAAGGAATTTCTTCCGTTCCAATCTCTAATAATAGCTCGCCGGCCATATTTACTCTCATGTCATTTGTTTACACAGTAATATGCGCAACCATTTAAACTGGACCATTACAATATTATGAAGTGCCAATCTTCAATTTTCTATCTTCAATCATCAAAGGGTGCCCCATTTCTTCCCTCTGGTTCAAGTAATTCTTTGAGGCAAGACGCGCCAGATTCCTGATGCGATCAATATAATGAGTTCTCTCTGTCACACTTATCGCTCCCCTGGCATCAAGAATATTGAATATATGGGAACATTTCAGACAGTAATCGTAGGACGGCAGGACCAAATCTTTCTCGCTGAGCCTTATGGATTCTTTCTCGAACATATCAAACGCCTTTAAAAGCATGTCCACATCGGCCATCTCGAAATGATACACGGAAAATTCCCATTCTCCCCTTTTATGCACATCCCCATAGCGAATCCTGTCGTTCCACATGAGATCGTAAACGTTCTCTTTTTCCTGCAAGTACATCGAGATTCTTTCCAGCCCGTAGGTTATCTCGACAGAAATGGGATCCAGCCTGATACTCCCGGCCTGCTGAAAATATGTAAACTGGGTGATCTCCATGCCGTCAAGCCAGACCTCCCACCCGAGACCAGATGCCCCTAACGTGGGAGATTCCCAATCGTCCTCCACAAACCGTATATCATGATCCAGAGGATCAATCCCAAGGGCCTTCAGGCTACTCAGATATATATCCTGAATGTCAATAGGGGAAGGCTTAATGATAACCTGGTACTGGTAATAATGGCCTAAACGGTTGGGATTTTCTCCGTATCTACCGTCCGTAGGTCGCCTGGAAGGTTCCACATAGGCAACAGACCATGGTTCCGGGCCTAATACCCTTAAAAGGGTCGCGGGATTAAACGTCCCGGCCCCAACCTCCAAATCATAAGGCTGCTGAATCAAACATCCGTAATCGGCCCAATATTTTTCAAGGGCCATGATCAGGTCTTGAAAATTCATAGGTCCCTCCCGGACCAGTTTTTCAACCTCGTGTAAAGAAACATTGTTCTGATTCGCAAATATAGTCAGGAGATGGCAAGTTATCACCCGAATAGGACAGTGTCAAGTTGCTTGCAATCTCATAACAAACCTCCTAAAGTTTACATCCCTAATACTTTTGTGTTAGAATTTTTTGTTCTCGAATCAAATGTTAAAAGCCAACTCTAAACGAGAAATCTCATGGCCAAACCAATTGATTACCGTCTTGCCAGGGAAAAAATGGTCAAAAACCAACTCATGCCGCGCGGGATCAAAGACACGGGCGTGCTTGAAGTAATGGGAAAAATTCCCAGAGACCGTTTTGTGGAAGAAGCCCTCGTGGGAGAGGCGTATAATGACCACCCCTTACCCATCGGTCACAGACAGACAATATCCCAGCCGTATATAGTCGCCCTTATGACAGAGGCATTAGGGCTTACGGGCGAAGAAAACACCCTTGAAATCGGTACAGGCAGCGGTTATCAGACTGCTATTTTGGCCGATTTATCAAAAAAGGTATATACAATTGAAAGGATCAGACCTTTGCTGGTCAAGGCAAGAAACACTCTGGCAGAATTGGGATACAATAATATACTTTTCAAGGCCTTTGATGGCACCTTCGGCTGGAAGGAATACGAGCCTTATGATGCCATCATGGTAACAGCCGGAGCCCCTAAAATTCCCCAGCCGCTTCTCGACCAGCTTGCAGAAGATGGAAGGCTAATCATTCCCGTAGGAAACAAATTCAGCCAGGAATTGATTAAGGTGACCAGAAAAAAGGGAAATTACCTCCAGGAAAACCTTGGGGGATGCCGCTTTGTGGATTTAGTTGGCGTTCATGGCTGGAAGGATTAGCTGACTCAATAAAATCTCTGGATTATTGGTCTAACTGCTCGAATTTTTTGAACAAAGAAAGCATATCCTTTTTTAAATCATCTGGAACAGAAGAAAGCCTTTCCTCGGGAAGGATGACAAACTCTCCCTTACTTCTTACGAGAAGCTTGCCTGTATCATCCCGTATCTCAGCTCTTGCAGTTATCTTTGGGGGTTCTGATTCATCCCTCAACATGCCTTTTATCGTTAATGGGGTTCCAACTAAAACCGGGTTTACATATTTAACCTCCATTTTGCGAGTTACAAAAAATACCTTTTTAAAATAGATAATCGTCCACGACATAACCTCGTCAAGAAGGGTCGATATGATGCCCCCGTGCGCCATGTTCTGCCATCCCTCATGATATTTTTCCAAGGTAATATCGGAACAGACGGAATCACCGAAACGGTAGAATTCCAAATTAAGCCCAATGGGATTTGCAGTTCCACAGGCAAAGCAATAGCGGCCTTGGAGTTTTTCAATACTAACTTTTTTTCCTACTG
>CAZUHR010000292.1:0-4581 GCA_964620335.1 uncultured Desulfobacteraceae bacterium | reverse complement strand
ATCTATGTGGTTGCGGAAACCCGAGAGGTAATGTGCCGGCGGTGGAACTGGCGGAACGGGTATCAGACCCGGATCACCGAAGAAACGCAGGCCATGGTCACGAATATCGATGGACTCGGAGAGGACAGTGAGAAACGGGCTATATCAGTTCGTGATCGCGTGGCCCGAATGCTTGAACAGTATTGTAACGCAGAGGTCCAGACAGCCCTCCTAGCACCATCCGAGCCATATTTTCGATTTCGTGTGTAGGAGAACCGGTTCTGACCCATGCATCGTTTAGCGAAACAGCCATCAGTTAAAAAAGGGATGTAAATGTAATGGATATTAATACAATCGAATTCTGGATAAAAATTGCGCTATCATTATTATGTGGGGGCGTTATTGGTTTTGAGAGACAAATAAAAGGGAAACCATCAGGAATCCGGACAAGTATCTTTATTTGTCTCGGCACAAATATCTTTATAAGCATCGGGATAGCAAACTCAGGTGCAAGTGTTGATATGACACGTGTTTTGGGACAAGTTGTTACAGGGATTGGTTTCCTCGGGGCAGGAGTCATAATTGCTCGGGAAGGGTTGGTGGTCGGCATTACATCCGCGGCCGTGATTTGGGTCTTAGCCGGAGTCGGTTCGATGATCGGATTCGGTTATTTTTTGCAGGCAATTGTGATTTCAATGATTACGTTATCAATTCTTGTAGGCATTGGGTTTATCGAAAAAAGGTTTTCCACCTTCCGGGGGGGATTATATTCAAAAAATTCTGATGGTGTAAGTGAGGAAAAAGAAGTTCATCCGGCAGATGCCGAGGTACAAATAGATGTTGAGTAACTGACTGTGGTAAAGATGTTTTGTGCATTAAATCAAAGTTTGGTTAAATTACGTTAAAAAAGCCTTTTTTTACGTGACATCCTGCCCTGTTTTCCTATCGTAAAAAATATATCAATAAATTTAACAATCTCACCTTTCTATAAGAAAGGCGCATCATGACACTCTACCATCTCAAAATGTGCCTATCCCCGTCCTGACAAAACGTAACCCTCCCCCTTCCCAAATGTCTCACGTATTGTCCAGGTCTTTACAATATGTAAAATGTTAGGGGACACATCCTCGCACTTCAACCATGTCCTTGGGCTGCCCAGCCCACAAAAAACTTGACATATCAATAGGTTCCCCCTTCCAGCCCCTGTAAGGCCGTATGGCATGAATCTTGCGGATCATAGGGGAGACTTGATACACAGCGAAACACATTTAGAATACCCCTGAGCAACGACCTGAAAAAATGAGAAAAATACTCTACTCAACCAGATCCAAGCTTATCACAAGTTTTTTGGGGGTTTCCTTCCTTGTGGGTGTGGTTTCCCTGTTTGTGGGGGGCCAGCTTCTCTACAAATCAGTCCTCAGCGAGGCGCAAATCCGAGTCAGCTTGGACCTCAATGCGGCCAGGGAAATCTACCAAGCTCGAATCAAATTGGTGAATGTTTCCCTTAATATTACCACGCTGGGATTCGGATTCGTCTCGGCGATCAAGCAACGCGATATCCAGGAACTTCAACACCGACTTGGCCGGATGTCAGTTCATGCCGAGCTGGATTTTGCAGGCATCGTCACGGGCAACGGAAAAGTCCTGTGCCGGATCGGGCCCGACCCCATGCCGGACAAAAGGCATCAGCCAGTAAACCCAATAGCTGAACTTGCAATTAAACGCCAGGCCCCGATAGCAGGAACAGTTATTCTGAGCGAAGATTTTCTTCTTTCCGAGAACTCTGAATTGGCCAACCTCGCCAGGGTTCAGTTTTTGCCTACATCCACAGCAGACCCGATAAAAGAAATTGAAGGGGCATCGGGCATGGCACTGGCCGCCGCCATCCCGGTGTTTGATCAGAGTGAATTTATCGGCGTACTCTATGGAGGCATTCTCCTGAACCGAAGCAAGTGCATTGTTGACAGGGTTCGGGATACGGTTTTTCTAAACCAGACATACAAGGGACGCACCTTCGGGGTTGCGAGTATTTTCCTTAGTGACCTCAGGATATCGACCAATGCCATCACCCAGGATGGAAAGCGGGCGATTGGGACAAGGGTTTCGAAAGAGGTCGAGGAGCGTGTCCTGATAGGCGGAGATACCTGGACCCAGCGGGCTTTCGTTGTCAGAGACTGGTACATAACCGCATATGAACCGATTACCGACATTTATGGCAATAAGGTGGGCATGCTCGGGCTCGGAATCATGGAGGAAAAATACTTGGACATCCGGAGAAAGGCCCTTTCCGTGTTTATCCTCATAACCGCGGCGGGAACAGTCCTGGCGTTTGGATTGGGATCCCTGCTTGCCCATAGGATCATGGTTCCGGTCCGCCGGTTAATCGAGGCAAGCCAACAGGTATCCGAGGGCCATTTCAATCCGGAGATCGGTCCGATATCGATAGGCGAAATAGGGGTCCTGCAGAAAACCTTTAAGGACATGGTTGCAGCCCTGGGGCGAAGTCGGGCGGAGAGCGAAAATCAGTTGCTTCATTCTGAAAAACAGGCCAGCGTTGGAAGGCTTGCAGCGGGCGTGGCCCATGAAATCAATAACCCGCTTACCGGTGTACTGACTTTTACCCACATGTTGCTGCGTCGTAATGATATAAACGATGAGATGCGCTCAGATCTCGAAACAATAGCCAATGCCACTGAAAGGGTCAGGAAAATTGTTAAAGGCCTGCTTGATTTCTCCAGGCAAACCAGTCTGGATCGAGAGCCGGCAGAGGTAAACCGCCTGGTCAAATCAGCAGTTTCATTGATGGAAAACCAGGCTCTCGTAAAAGGCATCAGGATAGTATTCGAGCCCGGGCAAGACATCCCCATGCTTACCCTGGATCGGAGCCAGATGCAGGGGGCACTTCTGAACATAATCCTGAACGCCCTTGATGCCACACAACCAGGGGAAGAAATCAGGATATCCACGAATTTCATCTCATCCGTTATTGATATGGATCAGAAAGGTGTCGAGATTGCCATCACCGATACCGGTTCCGGCATCCAACCCGACCATCTCGACCAACTTTTCGATCCGTTTTTCACTACAAAGGAAGTGGGACAGGGAACCGGACTCGGTCTAGCGGTTTCCTTAGGCATAGTCGAGAGGCATGGTGGAACCATCCGGGTTCAGAGTGAAGTGGGTAAGGGCAGCACCTTTTGCATATGGTTGCCGTTAGATGAACATGAAGACTGAAAACATAATACTTGTTGTGGATGATGAAGACATTGTCCTTGACAGTTGTCGCAGAGTGCTTGAGGCGGATGGTTTTGAGGTAATGCTTGCTTCATCCGCTGAGGAGGCCCTTGAGATAATGGAGCGCAGACTGCCGGTTGCGCTTCTAATGGATATCAAGATGCCCGAACGCGACGGCATTTACCTTATGGGGCAGATCAGAGAAAAATGGCGAGAAATACCTGTCATAGTTATGACCGGGTATCCTACAACCGAAACAATTGCAGAGGCCGCCAGGATGGGCGCCGCCACGTTTATCTCTAAACCGTTTACCCCTGACGAATTGGTTGAAACAGTCCGCCGCGTCCTCAAGAAGGTGATACAGCCCGTTTTCTCATCCTACGGATAGGACCTGGGCCAGGAAGTTGCCCAGTTATGAAGAACAAAAGCGGGGACCGGGAAACAGCCGATCGAGGGCGATGGAGTTGATTATGCTACTTGAGAAAGCGAATGTCTTGGTAATAGATGATGAAGAGATTTTGCGAAATTCCTGTAAAAAAATCCTTACGGAAGAAGGACATGTTGTCAGATGGGCGGAGAATGGGGATCAGGGGCTCGAGGTGTTCAAGGAGTTTCATCCCGATCTCGTACTCATAGATTTAAAGATGCCGGGCAAAAGCGGCATGGAAGTACTGGAGGAACTGGAAAGCGAGGATCCAGATGTGATCAAAATAGTGATCACAGGTTATCCAACGGTTTCCTCGGCATTAGATGCGATGAAAAAGGGCGCCTATGATTTCATCCCTAAACCGTTTTCCCCGGACGAACTCGTACTGATTGTTACGCGCGGACTTGAAAAAAGACGGCTGCTCATAGAAAAAAGGGCCCTGTTAATCGGTCAGGAGAAAATACGAAGGAATATGATCTCCCTGGTCTCCCATGAGTTAAGGGCTCCCATAGCCGCAACTGTTCAGTATCTGGAAGTAATCCTGGAGGGTATGGCCGGAGAGGTCTCCTCCGAGGCTGAAGACCTGATTCGCCGATGTGACGAGCGACTGCGCGAAATGCTGGAACTGATCAATAAATGGATCAATTTGGCCGTTTTCGATCCAATAAAGATGGCGGAGCATTTTGAAGACGTCAATCTGTCCGAGATGGCCCTGAGATCAATGGAACTCCTGAAATCGTCTGCTGACAAGAAAAAAGTTAGACTCTCTCTCGAAGCGCAGAAGAACGTGCCGGTTATAATGGGGAGCAAAATCTGCCTGGAAGAGGTTTTCAATAACCTTATAGGCAACGCCATCAAATATAACAGGAAAAAGGGACGGGTGGCGGTGAAAATATATGAACAGGGAGATAATGTCTGCTTTGAGGTCAATGACAACGGCA
>CAZUHR010000291.1:0-4583 GCA_964620335.1 uncultured Desulfobacteraceae bacterium | reverse complement strand
CGCCTGCAACCTGGACATTGAGGGTGCCGGGAAAGGGTTTATAGCCCAGCATGCGACTGCACTGCTCAACAACCCAGTCCACCTGCGTGAAATAGATGCCTTTTCCGGCTCCGCTTTGAATTATCCCCCTGATGATTCGATGTTTCATTTTTTCGTACGTTGTCTCTTTGCGAAAACCATCCCTGCCATCAAAAACCTCTTGGGATATCCAGGACGTGTTTGACTTGTTGGCTTACGCCCATTTCAATCACCAGTTCTTTTCCACACGTTTTTCCCGGAGCCACAAAATACAAAACCCCACCTCTCTATTGAGAAATAGGGGCTCTTGGTAATCAATCCATATCTTCCCCTGTTTAAGGGTTGAAAAATTTCGCAAAATGTGATATAGGCATCCTACTCATTTACTCCTCATTTGTCAATTTCATCCATAATTTACGGCAATTTTCAGAGGAATAAGTCCCTATTTTTCCTGTTCCGGTTTTTCCTTTACCTCTCATATGGTGGGAACTCAATTTTGGTGCCCGGGCAGTACCGGGCAATAATTATCGTGTCTTGTCATAGAGTGGCCGGGGGTCCCTTTGGCACCCACTCACCATTTTTACGGCGTTTGTACCATTCATAAAATTGGTCAATAAAAAAAGGATTTGGAATTAGCCAAATCCTTAATAATTCTTGGTGCCTGGGACGAGAATCGAACTCGTACAGAGACTTAGCTCCGAGGGATTTTAAGTCCCTTGCGTCTACCAATTCCGCCACCCAGGCATGTATTGAAATTTTTATCAAACATATTATTGACTGTCAATCGTAGAGCATAAACGGGTAAAAATTGTCGATACCAGACGCACAGCCTATTCCCAACCCCTTTCATTATGAATTTTCGCTAAAAATCAAACCAACTACTTGCCAGGCCATTACGGCATGGCATCCAGAACATCCCTTGAGACATCTTTTTCAAATTGCCTGAAGTTCTCCTTGAAGTTGGCTGCCAGTTTTTTTGCCCGCTCTTCATATCCATCCTTATCAGATGCGGAACTCCTTGGATTTAAAATTTCAGAAGGAACTCCTTCACATTCCCTTGGGACCATAAACCCGAATAACGGATCTTTCTCAAATTGTCCTTGCTCCAGCGTACCGCTTAATACATTTTTAACCAGGGCCCGTGAATAGGCAATCTTTATGCGTTCAGCCTGTCCATAGGGTGCACCCGACCATCCTGTGTTAAGCAGCCAGCACTTAACCTTGTGTGTCTGGATCTTCTTCATTAGAAGACCAGCATAGACAGTAGGAGGCAGGGCCATAAACGGCGCCCCAAAGCACGCACTGAAAGTGGCCTGGGGTTCCTTGACACCTAACTCCGTTCCCGCCACCTTTGCCGTGTAGCCGCTCAAAAAATGGTAAACAGCCTGTACTGGTGTCATCAATGCAACCGGCGGCATAACCCCGAAGGCATCGCAGGTGAGCATAATGATATTTTTAGGATGACCGCAGACTCCCTCTAGAATTGCACTCGGGATGTGAGATATGGGGTAGGCAGCCCTTGTATTTTCAGTAAGAGAGGCATCAAAAAGATCCACGCGCCTTGTATCATTATCCAGACTGACATTTTCCAGTATTGTGCCGAATCGCCTTGTACACTCATAGATCTCCGGCTCCGCTTCCTTTGAAAGCCTTATTACCTTGGCATAGCAACCCCCCTCAAAGTTGAATATTCCCCGATCGCTCCACCCGTGCTCATCATCTCCTATCAATTTCCGGTCCGGGTCTGCGGAAAGGGTTGTCTTGCCTGTGCCTGAGAGTCCGAAAAATATCGCAGTGTCGTCATTTTCTCCTACATTGGCGGAACAGTGCATGGACAGCACCGATTCCTGAGGTAGAACATAATTCAACATTGTGAAAACAGATTTTTTTATCTCTCCCGCATAGCTTGTCCCTCCTATGAGGACAAGCTTCTTACCCAAATGCACCAAGATAAATGCCTCCGAGCTTGTACCATCAAGCTCCGGCACAGCATTGAATCTCGGCACATTAATGATCGTAAATTCCGGGCGGTGATCCTGTGCCTCTTCTAAGGTCTTCATCTGGATCAACATGTTCCGTGCAAACAGGTTGTGCCAGGCTGTCTCAGTGACGACCCTCACAGGTATTCTGTAATCAGCGGCCGCACCCGCATAGCAATCCTGGATAAAGACATCTTTGTTTTGAACATAGGCCTGGAGCCTATAAAAGATACTCATGAATTTTTCTTCTTCCATGCCCTTGTTCTCGCTGCCCCACCAGACTTTTTCCAGGCTTGACGGCTCTCTGACTATGAATTTGTCATTTGGGGACCGACCTACATGGTGTCCTGTTCTCACAACCAAAGGACCTAAATGCGCTATGTTTCCCTCTTGCCTTCTTATAATCTCCTCATAGAGATGGGTCGTACCGGCATTCCAGTAAATATTACCCGCATTTTTAAACCCGAGTTCCTCAATTTCCTGCCTTATATCTTTTTTATTAAACATCCTGCCCCCCCATAATTGTACAGCCGTTCAAATACTTCGGTCGCTCCAAATAACCACAAGATGCTGCAAAATAGTTAGTCAAGTTTTTGCCACATTAGGTGTTTCATGGTTCCTGCTACTGGATGCTTGATTCTGGATACCGGTGACTCGTCACAAGTATTTTTCACTCACTCGTAAGACGGTTGGACAAAACAAAAAGACCCTTTTCCACCATATTATCAGTTCGGATCTCATTAAAGGGAATTGCATATTCCTTGCCCGACCTGACCGCCGGCATCAGCCTCGAAGTCCCTGCCTTGAGATATCCCGCCACGTTAAACGCCATTCTCTGGGCTAACGTAATGTCCTGATTATTTGGGGCCGCTCCCCTGATATCCCTTGAAAACCCCTCGCAGACCACCTTTCTCTTGATCTTAATGCCTGTTGCCAGCAATTCCCGGTAAAAGTATTCGGCGGCGTTGTCTTTGATACCCCTTTTTTCCCTTTCATCCTTCTTGTATCCTTCAGCCACAACAATCACGCACTCGTCACGGCGGTTCAAGGCACCTATAACCTTTTTGTGTTCAATCACACTGCCTGGGATAACAGCTAAATGCGCTCGTGACCCCAGGCAGGAATGCAAAGCGTGGAAGCCGCTGCTCGCGCCCATCATCTCGATTATATAGGTCCTTTTGTGGGTACGAGCGTCTGCCATGTAACACCTGATCTTTTCAGAGCCCATCTCGATCCCGGTATTCTGCCCAATACATTCTGTCCCGCCGATATCACTGTCAATGGTTACCGGCACAAAAAAGATCTGGATAGAGGTAGGAATAAAATCGCACAGGGACTTGATTCCTTTGAATGTACCGTTGCCTCCAATGGCTATGATGGCCTTTACATTCTTTCTCTTGATGGTTTCTGCTGCTTTTTTCTGGACACTTTCTTTAATAAAATCCCTGTACCTCTCGCTCCTCAACTGGGCACCACGCCACTCAGACAGGGGAGCGGCGTGAAATACTCCAGGTATATGATCCAGTTTCTTAAACAAACCAGGATCGTAAACCAGCCTTACGAAATCACTGGCTTTCCCGTTTACCAAAGACTTGAAGCCTTCCCGGGTGGCATATACCTCTCTCCCAATTGCCTCTAAATGATAAGTGATGAAGGCCGTAACAGGATTATACCCGGGAGCACATCCCCCGTCCTGGACCAGCAGTACATCAATACTTTCAAACATCCTCCGCGAATCTAAATGCGGCTTTTTGAGTTGTGAAGAAATTCGTTGACCCACCCTGACCCTTGCAATGAGTTCATCCGGATCAACGGGTTTTGTGAGATAGTCATCAGCGCCCTCGTTCATACACTTTATCTTGTCTTTTTTTGTATCCCTGGGACTGACCATAATCAGATAAATATCAGACAGGTCCGAATCAGTGTCACGCTTAAGATGACGACACAACTCCAGGCCATCCATTTCGGGCATCACAAGGTCGCATACGATAACGTCATACGCCAGCTTTTCAATAAGAGCCAAGGCCTCTTTACCGTTTTCCGCCAGGTCAACTTGTAACTCCGGGATAGTTTTCAGGACCTTTTTAAATAGCTTTCGAGTGGAGGCGTCACCTTCTACAACTAACACCCTGCATTTTTCTCTCATATTGTATCCCCAACTGATATTTGCTAACCCGTTCTCAAAGTGCCCTGCTCATTCCATTGGCAGTCTCATTCTAAGAAGTATCCTTTATGTCCATCAGGGGTTCGCCGAAAGCCCCTCCCACGATGATGCTTTTCGCGGAGGAAGCTACCTGAGGTAGACAGGGTTTGAAAAAATCCAGGGCCGCCAGCCAAAAAAGATGAGACGGCGGCTGACTTCGACACGGTAAACGCCCTCCTCTACTATCCTGAAAGATGCCTTTCGGCCGCGCCATTGCTTGATCAGTTTCCCGTTCCTCAAGAGCCTGATTCTTCCTTCCCCTGGCGTTTCAATAAACAGGGTCCCAGGTTGAAACGGGCCTTCCTCACCCATAACCAAATGGGTGCCATCTTCCGAAATATAATAGAACCGGAAGCCCCTTGCAGGCGCCAGATTTTCATGTG
>CAZUHR010000290.1:0-4615 GCA_964620335.1 uncultured Desulfobacteraceae bacterium | reverse complement strand
ATATGGAGGTTTTATATAAAGACCTTGAGAAATTGCCGGATAAAAAGATTCACTGTGCGCGACTGGCCCTGAAGACCCTGCAAAAGGCATTAGAAGAATACCAACAGAAAGGCCGGCAAAGAGCGTCAATTGGTAGCGGGGTGAGTAAATAATGAAGATTGCGGTGACATCAACAGGGACGGATCTCGACTCGGAGGTTGATCCCCGGTTCGGAAGGGCACCTTATTTTCTGATTGTGGATTCCGAAACATTTGAATTTGAAGTTCTGGACAATAAGGAAAATGTAAATGCACTTAAAGGCGCTGGCATTCAGGCGGCAGGAATGGTTAGTAAGAAGGGTGCCGAGGTCCTGGTTACGGGATTTTGTGGACCAAATGCCTTCAAGGCCATGAGTGCCGCAAAAATTGGAGTAGCCAACAATGCCAGCGGTACGGTAAGGGATGTGGTTCAGGCGTACCTTGATGGGAAATTGCCTTTAGCCGATAGCGCAGACGTTGAAGGGCAGTGGTAGGAAAAGGCGCATAGCTTAGGCAAAACTTAAGGAACGGCTCCTTAGGGCCTCTTTTTACCTGCCTCGGGCGGGCTCCTTCCTCCTGACCTTCTTTCAGTTTTATTCACATCAGATGCAAAGCCCCGCACCAACGGGGCTCCAATAAAGGAAAAGCGGTTAAGAATATAAACTTCTCAACTGCCTTCTATCTTGTCCAATGTCAATGGCAGACCCCAACTCACAAAAAGCCTATACCCTTTATATTGTCAAATCGTTTTGGAACAAAAGTCCCCTTTTACGCATTTTTTTCTTTTATATCGGTCTTGAAGACGCTTCCTCTGCTCAGAGAAGGTCAATTTGGGGAAGGATTAGAAAAGGAAGTTGTAATTTTCCTCATTTTTGAGTTAAAGTTCCTAAACTTCAAAAAAGCAATTTCCCATCATCTAAGAGAGGCGGCCATGGAAAAACATAATCTCAATTCCACAGAAGTCTCACTCCCCAAAGAAATTGAATTGCTGGAACAGGTGCTTAATAACGCCCAGGTGGCGATTGTTATCACTGATAATGATCATAAAGTTGAACGCATCAACCCGGAATTTACCAGGATCTTTGGATATACTGCCGAAGAGGCCATAGGAAAATATACCTATGACCTGATTGTACCGGAAGAATTCCGTGTTGAACTGGAACAGCTAAGCGAGCGATTGGAAAAGTGGGAACGAAGCGGATACGAAGCAATTCGGGGTACAAAGGATGGGCGAAGGATTCATGTTTTAATCAGGGTGTCCCCTATAATCATTGGTGGTAAAAGGGTAGGAGCATTTGGCTTTTTTTCGGATATATCAGTGGAAAAACAGGCCCAGGAGGAATTGCAAAAGGCCCATGAAGAGTTGGAAATGCGTGTGGAAATGCGAACACAGGAGCTAATGAAAGCCAATGAAAAGCTGGAAGCGGAAATCCGCGAGCGCAAACGGATTGAAAAGGCACTTAGCGAAAGTGAAGAAGGATACCGGACCGTAATAGAGAGTTGCAATGATGGGGTGTCAATCATCCAGGGTAAGCGGCATGTGTATGTGAATCAAAGATTCGCGGACATTCACGGTTATGACTCCCCCGAAGAGGTCATCGGAAAATCACTGGATGAATTTGTCCATCCGGATGATCTCCAGTGGGTGCAGGATTTGGCAATAAGGAGGCAAAGGGGGGAACCGGTAGCAGATAAATATGAATTTAAAGCTCTTCGGAAAGACGGAACACCTGTCTATCTTGAGAACTCGGTAGCCAAGACCATATATAAGGGCAAGGCGGCCTCTCTGTCCTTTTTTAGGGATATAACCGATCGCAAGAGGACCGAGAGAGAAAGAAGGCAACTGGAAGCCAAGCTTCAGCAAGCCCGGAGGATGGAGGCCATCGGTACCCTCGCCGGCGGCGTGGCACACGACCTCAACAATATCCTCTCCGCCCTTGTCAGTTATCCTGAATTGCTGCTCATGGACATGCCGCAGGATAGCCCCTTGAGAAAGCCTATTTTGACCATTCAAAAGTCCGGGGAAAAGGCGGCAGCCATTGTGCAGGATCTATTAACCCTGGCAAGAAGAGGATCTCCTGTTACTGAACATGTGAATGTCAATCAGATTATTGCAGAATATCTGAAAAGCCCGGAACATGAGAAATTGAAGGTATACCACCCTCATGTTACCATTGAAACCCGCTTTGAAAAGGAATTATTAGACATCATCGGCTCTCAGATTCATTTGGCCAAAACAGTTATGAATCTGGTCTCCAATGCCGCAGAGGCCATGCCGGAAGGAGGAAATATTATCATATCCACGGAAAATCTCTATATTGATATCCCAATTGAACACAAGGAACTGGATGCAGGGGAATATATTGTTCTTACTGTTTCAGATACAGGCGTGGGCATTGTTTCGGAAGATATGGAAAGAATCTTTGAACCGTTTTATACGAAAAAGGTCATGGGCAGGACCGGAACCGGCTTGGGTATGGCCGTCGTATGGGGTACAGTGAAGGATCATAATGGATATATTGATGTTCAAAGCCATATCGGCAAGGGAACGACTTTCACGCTTTATTTCCCCGCAACCCGTGAGAAATCCGAAGCGGATCAATCTCCATTTTCCATTGAAGATTATAGGGGCCAGGGAGAGTCCATCCTGGTGGTGGATGATGTGGAAGAACAGAGAGACATAGCCTCCAGCGCACTAAGAAGATTGGGTTATTCTGTGATTTCGGTTTCCAGTGGTGAAGAAGCGATTGGATATGTGGAAAAGCATTCAGTTGATTGTATTATTCTCGATATGATCATGGATCCGGGGATTGACGGGCTTGAGACCTATAAACGCATCCTTGCATTTCGTCCCGGGCAAAAGGCGATCATCGCAAGCGGATTTTCGGAAACCGACCGTGTGAAGGAGACCCTCAAATTGGGAGCCGGAGCTTATATTAAAAAGCCTTATTTATTGGAAAAAATTGGGATTGCACTGAAAAGGGAATTGGATAAATCATAGGGTAATCAATCGACACAAAAGACGAGAAGCCGCCACTTCTCCTGCTCCTCAAAAAGGCAAGCCCTCGCCAGACCCGTCTGCCCCACGGGGCTCATACCGCCTGATCTCCCTTCATCACAAAATTATAAAAAATGCTTGCACATTGAGCAATTATCTTGTATTTTACATGTAATTTTAAGATTAAATATTAAAAACACATGTATAAACGAAGACAAAACTTACATTTGAGCTCTCAGGAAACATGTTTTTTATGGGGCCCCCGTCAAACCGGAAAAAGCACCTTGCTGAAAATTTTGTTCCCAAAAGCGATGCGCTATGATCTTTTGCTTTCCACGGAGTATCAGCGGCTTTTACGAGAGCCTAATCTAATTCGGGAACAATGCATGGCAGCAGGGCTTGATGCGGATTCTCAGCGTGATCCGATCATAATAGATGAAATTCAGAAGATACCCGCCCTTCTTGATGAGGTCCATTGGTTAATAGAAAACAGGGGCCTTCGTTTCATATTGTGTGGGTCCAGTGCTCGAAAACTTAAGCGAGGGCATGCCAATTTGTTAGGCGGGCGTGGTGTCAGCTACAAACTGTTCCCCCTGGTTTTTCCGGAAATTCCCACTTTTTCATTAACAAAGGCATTGAATTCCGGGCTGATTCCCCGGCATTATGATAGCGCCGGACCGAATCGTTTGATTCAGTCTTATGTAGGTGAATACCTTAAGGAAGAAATAACGGCCGAGGCAGCGGTACGCAATATTCCATCGTTCAGCCGCTTTCTTGAGGTGGCCGCAATATCGAACGGACAAATTATTAACTATACCAACATTGCCCGTGAATGCGCAATCGCAAGCCCTACGGTCAAGGAGTATTTCCAGATTCTTGAGGATACCCTGATCGGACAGCAATTGCCCGCCTTTCGAAAGAGGAAAAAGCGACGGCTAATAACGAGCCCGAAATTCTACTTCTTTGACCTCTCACCGGTTATTCACTTAACCAGACGTGGTAAAGTGGTCAAGGGCTCTGAGCTCTTTGGCCGTGCTTTTGAGCATTATATGTGGATGGAAATTGTAGCTCATTCTAATTATTCTGAATTGTTTTACCCGATCACTTATTGGCGAACATCTTCAGGGATTGAGGTTGATTTTGTCTTGGGAAATCATGAAATTGCGATTGAAGTAAAATCTACCGAGCTGGCCAATGCCTCTCATTTAAAAGGACTTAGAAGGTTTAAAGAGGAATATCCAGTTCGGAGAAGCATACTCGTATCCTTGGATTCAAAACCACGTAAGACAGAAGACCAAATCGAAATACTTCCCTGGCGGACCTTTCTGGAGCAGCTTTGGGCAGGGGAAGTTACGTAAAGTGAAGGTGCGTGCCAGGCATGGCACGTGACTAGCAGGGTGAAAGTCCCTCGTACCAGAATAACCCATCTTTTTTTGCTATCCGGCGGCTCACATACCTTGTTTTTTCCCTTGACTTCAAAATTAAATGGGGACATAATAGTTTATATATGAGGAACATAAGTTCTCCATAGATAAACCAGCTAGTATTCATCTTTACATAACACCTAATGGGCAACAAGAAGATCAAATCAAGTGATCCT
>CAZUHR010000289.1:0-4619 GCA_964620335.1 uncultured Desulfobacteraceae bacterium | reverse complement strand
GTTATCCGGACATACCGGTTATTGTCATGACTGCCTATGGTACCCCTGCGATAGAAGAGCGGCTTCAGGCAATGGGTACCTTTCATTATTTGGAGAAGCCTTTGGAATTTAATGTCCTGGCGGACAAGATTGTTGATGCCTTGGGGACTAGTGCTTCTCCGGATCGCATTCATGGTATTTCGTTAGCTGCCTTTTTACAGTTGCTGGAGATGGAGCATAAGACATGTACGCTCACGGTCACATCAGGTGGGCAGGAGGGTCATCTGTATTTTGTCAAGGGTGAGTTGATGGAGGCTGAGGCTGGGGAGGTGAAGGGAGCGGAGGCGGCGTTGGATATTGTGACCTGGGACAATGTTGTGATAGAGATACAATATAAATGTAGTATTAAGAAGAATAGCATCGGTATACCACTTGCTGAGATCTTAATGGAGGGTTTTCGGATAAAGGATGAGAAAGGCAGTGTAGAAGGAAAGGAGAAAAAAATGAACGTAAAAAAGATCAACGCAATCGTCAAGGAGGTAAAAGAAGACCTCGGAGATGCCCTTCTGTCGACAGACATATGGACCGCTGCTGATGGGACGGTTATCGCCGGTGTCAACTCCAGCCCGAAAGCGGCCGCCCTTATGAATCAAGTTGGTCAAGAACTCGTTGACGCGCTCACAGGTTCTAAATTCCCTTCGATTGAAGATTATTATATTTTAGACCTGCATGATGGCAAGATGATGCTCTGCCTGCTCTTGGGCGACTATCAATGGGGAATGCTGCTTGATACTGAGAAAGTTCAGCTTGGACTTCTTTTGAGTGTGGTTACTCCCAAAGCCATTGCCGGATTTAATGAAGCAATATCAGAGTAATTAAAGACGGTGCATATTGAACTGTGACGAGTGAGAATTGCGGGAAGTTACAATTCACGGGATATGTCAACAACGTAACGGTTCCCTTCCTGCAGGCACCTGAAAAAGGAAGGCGAAGTCAAGGAGGAAAAAATGGACGTAAAAAAATTGAACGAGATCATTCAGAAATTTAAAAAAGACCTTGGAGATGCGCTTTTAGCAACAGACATATGGACCACGGCTGATGGAACGATTATCGCAGGTCTCAACTCCCAGCCAGCGGCGGCTGCCCTCTTCAATCGGATAAGCCTAATCATTAATGATGCGCTCAAAGATGCCAAATTCCCCTTGATGGACAAATATTATCTTCTCCATCTTGAGGGTGGCAACATTTCGGCAGCTATGCAATTTGGTGACTATCAGTGGGGAATTTTGGTTGACACCAAACAGGTGCAGCTCGGTCTCCTTTTGAATGTTCATATTCCCAAGACGATGGAGGCCATTAGAGAGGCATTGGCTGCATAAGTAAAACGGTCCGTGCTTCAACTTAGGGGTAGAAAGTACAGGAGGATGGATGTAGGCCACTATTATGTCTCAATAAGGTGCCTACATCAGTTTTCTCTGCCTGTCTTCAGAGAACTGACGGGTAAACACTTTCTGTTATAAAAAAGACGCTGGCTATCCTAATATTGTTTGATCTGTGATTATTCAGCGACCTTACCATCATCCATCAGCATAGATAAAATCTTCGAGCGAGTCTCGCAAAAAAGGTATATCCTTAATTATATAGTCCTGCTTTGGGAAATCTGTCCCTGCCATGTGCCTGCCGCTGGGTTTTTTGTGGGATTGCCGGTTGAGACCGGGAAGAAGGGTTGACAAAAGGGGCGGGGTGTGATATGCGAATAGTACAATTGAATAATGTGTCACGATGTGGGTGCCGAATAAGGCCTGAGAGGGAATCCCGTTAAAAGCGGGAGCGGTCCCGCCGCTGTGACCGGGGACGAAACCCCAGGAGCCACTGTTCCGGCAGACCGGGATGGGAAGGCGCGGGGAGTAGGGAGATCCGGGAGCCAGAAGACCTGCCCACATTGGAGCTCATGATTCCCTTCGAGGAGTGAGGGGAGGGGTAAAGGGCGAAGGAAACTGGGTGCAGCCCTCAGAGTTTTTCTCTGAGGGTTTTTTTAGTGGTCAACAGAAAGTGCAGGAAAATGAGGATTATCATAAATAAGCTTTTCCGAACATGGGGCGGATGGGCCTCCCTGCCTCCCATCCCCCCATGCCACTCACCCGGAGGCCCGGTTGAGTAAGGATGCTATGATAGCACCGGGCCTCCGATAACAAGAGAAAGGAGGGTCTTGAGGATGAAGCGGAACTGGATAATTATTGTTCTTTGCACCATCGTGGTCATGTTTGGTTCCTTTGGCCAGTTGTGTGCCACAGAGGAAGAAGCGGTTGAGCTTGAAGAGGTGGTGGTCACGGCTACCAGAGACTGGGAGGAGGAACGGAAGGTTCCTTACAATGTTTCCGTGATCACTGAGGATGCAATCAGGCGTTCCAACGCCCAGAACGTGGCGGATGTGCTCCGTACCGTCCCTGGAGTTTTTGTGTCTGATTGGACAGGCAACCGCAAGTCCGTTACAGTAGATATCAGGGGGTTCGGTGAGGCAGGTTCTTCTAACTCGCTGGTCCTGGTGGATGGAAGGAGGGTCAACCAGATAGACATCAGCGGTACTGATTGGACCCAGATTCCCCTTGACCAGGTGGAGAGGATCGAAGTAATTCGGGGTGGCGGGAGCGTTCTGTATGGGGACAACGCTGTCGGCGGTGTGGTGAATATCGTTACCAAGAAGGGAGAGGGAAAGCCGTCTGTCCAGGTGGAGGCTCTTGGCGGAAGCTACGGGTTGAACATTCAGCGGGCCTCTTCAAGAGGGTCATTAGGTGATTTTCGCTATGCCGTACACGCCAGGCATGAGGATACTGAAGGTTTCCGTAATAACAGTGACTACGAAGGATATGACTTTGGTGCGAACGTAGCATATGATATCGGTGATTTCATCAAGCTCGATCTCTCTGGAAACTACCATCGTGATACGTATGGACTGCCCGGTGCCTTAAGCTACCAGGATCTCCATACATGGGCAAAGAGGGATGATACAAAATTTCATCTTGATAAGGGCAAAACGGAGGATTATTTCATCAGGCTGACCGGTGAACTCGATCTGAAGGAGTGGGGGAGATTTATCACCGATTTTTCTTACAGAGAGAGGGCGAATGATGCCAAGTTTTTTTATTTTGCGGCTCCCTTCTGGGGATACAGTGGGCCTGAATACGACATTCCCACCTTTGGGGTGAACCCGAAATGGATATGGGAAAGGGATCTGTGGCGCTTTAATAACAAGTTGATCGTGGGGTTTGATTACTATTATACCGACTCAAAGCTTGAGCTCTATGACCCTCATCCCCTTTGGGGAGGTGATCCTACTAGGGGGTTTCTCCAAACAACTAACGATATCGAGAGGCAGAACTGGGCGCTCTATTTTCACGATGACTTTTCTGTGTTAAAGAACCTGATCTTATCCTGTGGTTATCGTTATGAAGATGTCGAAAATAATTTCAAAGGAAAGAACTGGACCTTTGATTGGATCACCTTTACCTACTTTTGGCAACACTTTAGGGATGACAAGGATGACACCATGCGTGCCTGGGATGTAGGGCTTACCTATCTGTTTTTAGAGAATTCCAAGGTCTACGGTAGAATTTCAAAATCGTACAGATATCCCGCAATAGACGAGTACTTCTCTGTTTGGACTGGAGGGCTCAATACGCTCTTGGAACCCCAGGAGGGAATCACCTATGAGCTCGGGGTGGACCACTATTTTACGGATACAATTAGGTCAGGTCTGGCGTTCTATTGGATGGAACTTGAGGATGAAATCTATCTTAATCCATTAAAAGGCCCTTTTGGAACGACAGAGAACTATGATGAGACCAGACGTTGGGGCATAGAATTTTCGGCTGAGGGGAAGCCCTGGGACTGGCTCAGACTCTGGGCCAATTATACCTTTATAAAGGCCACCTTCAGGGATGGAGTGTATAAGGGTAATGATGTCCCTGGTGTCCCGAATCACAAGGTGAGCTTTGGGTTTGATCTTACCCCTGCCTTTGTTGCCTTTTTGGAAGGTTTGGAATTCAATGTATGGGCTACCTATGTGAGCGAACAGCGCTTTATCAGCGATCAACCCAATGTCGTTCCCAAGCTCGACGATTATATGACCGTGAATGCCAAGCTCTCCTACACCTGGCGGTTTCTCACCGCCTTTGTAGGCGTGAACAATATTTTCGATGAGGAGTATTATGAATACGGGGTATGCAACCCGACAACCGGGGCGAGAAACTACTACCCCTCACCAGGGGTAAATGTGGTAGGAGGGATGAGTATCAAATTTTAGCGTGTGTATGTGATGCAGTGAAAGAAGAACTACTTACTGAACTCAAAGAGAAGCTCAAGGAAGCCCTTGGGAATCATCAGGGTGATTGCCTCCTCTTTTCCGGTGGTATCGATTCGGGGATCCTGGCCTATCTGTGTCCCAAGGCTAAGGCCTTCTCTGTGACCTTTGAGGGTGAGGGGGATGATCTGAAATATGCGTCGGTCCTTGCCGGAGATTTGAGCTTGGACCGCCAGGTTATCACTATCGATATTGGAGAAGCCCTTTCAGCCCTGGGGACAGTAATAAAGATCTTGGATAGCTTTGACCCTGCCTTGCCCAATGACCTGGTCGTCTATTT
>CAZUHR010000288.1:0-4620 GCA_964620335.1 uncultured Desulfobacteraceae bacterium | reverse complement strand
GTGAAAAGATGGACCCTTCTGAGAAGGCACTGGCATTCAGGATATGTTATAGGTCGAAACTGGGTACCCTGGACGGCGTTGAAATAAACAGGTTGCATGAGTCGGTCATTGATAAAATAAGGCGGAAGGCGGGGGCTAGATTAAGGGAGGGCTTAGAAAATGGTCCAGATTCCTAATGACAAGCGATATTTCAGAATTGGTGAGGCCAGTGGTATTATCGGCGTTGAGCCCTATGTCTTGAGATACTGGGAAAGCGAGTTTCCCCAGATAAGGCCTCAAAGGGCAGATTCAAACCAGAGAACATATCAAAGAAAAGATTTGGAGATCCTGCTTGAGATTAAGAGGCTGCTGTATGATGAGAAGATGACTATTGAGGGTGCGAAGCAGCGCCTGAGACAAGAAAAAACCAAGAAAGCGATTGATTCCGAAATATTGAAAAGCACAGAAGTCTTTGAAGAAATAAAAAGGGAGTTACAGGAGATTCTCAGGGTACTCACCTAAAATCTGTCCGAAAAGCCCGAGTTCAGCCTGAAATGCTCCGGCGACTTCTGGGCGCTCCTTTCTCTGCAATAATCCTCCACCCTGGGTTAAAAGAGAACACTCCTGCCTTTAATAAGGGCACCCAATAGAACATGAGCAACAGAAAACTCAGCTTTGAGCAGGGACCGATCAGACCACCAAATGAGGCTCGAAGTTTCCTTTTGAGAGTGACGCGGAATTGCCCCTGGAACCGTTGCCTTTTCTGCCCTGTTTACAAGAACAGCAAGTTTTCTTTGAGGACGGTTGATGAAATCAAGAAGGATATACAGACGGCAAGGGACATGGCCGACGACATCAAGGCGGTTTCATGGAGACTTGGGTACAGTGGAGAAGTAAATGATCAGGTAATCAGCCATTTATTGGAACATTCAAGTTATAGTCAAAGCTATCAAAGTATTGCTGTATGGCTCTATTATGGAACAGGGGCCTGTTTTCTTCAGGATGCCGACAACCTGGTTATGAATACCAAAGATCTTGTAACGATTCTGAAGTTCCTCAGGGAAAAGTTTCCTGAAATAACCCGGGTAACGACCTATTCCAGATCCCGGACAGTTGTTCGGAAGTCCGTGGAATCCTTAAAACAGATAAGGGAGGCTGGTTTGGACAGGATACATATTGGCCTGGAAAGTGGATATGATCCGGTCCTCAAGTTTGTTAAAAAGGGAGTTACCGCTGCTCAGCATGTGGAGGCCGGGCGAAAGGCAATGGAAGCAGGTCTCGAGTTGTCGGAGTATGTCATGCCGGGATTGGGCGGGCAGGAGATGTGGCGGGAACACGCAGTTGAGACGGCAAAAGTTCTTAACAAAATTAACCCCAACTTTATCCGTCTTCGGAGCCTAAGGGTCCCTAAACGGGTCCCCCTTTACGAAAAACTGAAGGACGGCTCCTTCATCATGCAGACGGATGACATGCTGGTAAATGAAATCAGGCTCTTTATTGAAACCCTTAATGGTATTACAAGTACGGTTACCAGCGATCATATCATGAATCTCCTTGAAGAGGTCTCCGGCAAGCTGCCGGAACACAAAGACAAGATGTTGAATGTGATTCAGAAGTACCAGGAGCTTCCGGAGTCAGAACGGCTCATATATAGGCTGGGTCGTCGAGGAGGTGCATATAGTACTACTGATGATCTCACTCGTGATCCGACGACCCATGAAAAAATCAAGGGTCTTTTGCGGGATATCCAGGCGAAAGAGGGCGCCCAGGGTGTTGAGAAATTTATAACGGATATGGTGGACAGGTATGTGTAAGGATTGACTATTGAAGATTGATGATTGGGGATTTGCTCTATCATAAATTCTTCTGTAAATCGTCTATATAAATTGAACTAGAAACTGTACAACTGCATTCTATGACTTATTATCCCATATTTCTTGATTTGAAGGATAAGGAAATCCTGGTAGTTGGTGGCGGAAAGGTCGCGGAGAGAAAGATAGAAGCCCTTCTGACTTGCGGAGCTAAAATAAAAGTTGTCAGCAGTAAAATAACGGATAGACTTAATAAAATAGTTGAAGTTTACGGGCTCCGTTATTTTAATGAGGAATTTAGAAAGAAACACCTTGAGGGGGTATTCCTGGTGATTGCCGCTACTGATGATGGAACTCTGAACCATAAAATAAGTAAAATGGCGAAAAAAAAAGGCCTGCTAATAAATGCGGTTGACCAGCCGCCAGATTGTAATTTTATTGTCCCCTCCGTTGTAAAAAAAGGGGATCTGCTGATTGCCATTTCAACTTCGGGAAAAAGCCCGGCGCTTGCCAAAAAGTTAAGAGAGCAACTTGATAAGCAATTTGGCAATGAATATAAAGATTTCCTGGTCCTGATGGGTTGTTTGCGCAAGGAAATACTGGCGAAAGGACTGTCTCAGAAAGAAAACAGCCGGATTTTCCATGAAATTGTAGAGTCAGACATTTTAGATGCTCTTGCAAGAGAAGACTGGAATCGGGTTGAATCCACCCTGAGTCGGAACCTTCCTGACAGTTTTGCTTTAAAAGAATGCCTAAAATGCTTGATTAATGGGAAGGCCATATGACTTTTTTCTGGTTTAACCTTGCACTTTTTTTGGAATTACTCGCAACCGGCGGGCTTATTGTTTTCCTCATTAAACAGCAAAAGAAAATATTTAGGTATTCTTACCGGGTTCTTTTGGCCGGGTTTATATTTCACACTATTTTCCTTATCTCAAATTATTTTTCACTGGGGACCGCACCGGTCCTGGACCTTAAATCGGCCCTTTCTTTTTTTTCCTGGAGCATTATCTGCGCATATCTGGTCTTCCAGTTGAAATTCAAACTCAAGGTTTTAGGCTCATTTGTTGTGCCTTTTTCAGCGTTTCTGATGATAATTTCATCAGCTATGCCCTGGTTTGAGGGGCCTGTAAAGCCCATATTTAAGAGTCTCTGGCTAACTGTTCACGTAGGGACAGTGTTTATGGGAAACGGGCTGTTTGCCATAGCATTCCTTGCCGCCATTATGTATCTGATCCAGGAGAATCAGATTAAAAACAAAAGCTTTGGATCTTTCTATAAGAGACTTCCCTCGCTCGCTACCCTGGACTCGATCAATCACTACTCTTTGCTGTATGGTTTTCCATTTTTGACTTTTGGAATGATTACCGGATCTATTTACGCGCAATATGCCCTTGGAAAATACTGGCAATGGGATCCCAAAGAGGTGTGGTCTTTGATTACTTGGCTTTTTTACGCGGCCCTTCTTCATGAAAGACTTGCCGTAGGCTGGCGTGGACGCAGAGCGGCTATTATGTCCATTATCTGCTTTTGTGTCTTGATTTTTACCTTTGTGGGGGCAAGCCTTTTGCTAGGGGGATACCATAGTTTCAGCAGCTTGGGAGCCCGATGAGTGTCATGGTTAAGATCATCAATATAGGCATGAACCATGAAACAGCTGCCGTCGGGCTACGAGAACGTCTTGCCACGGGATCTTACAGTATTTCAAAGACGCTTGCATCGATGAGGGAACTTGACTGTATTCGGGAGGGGCTTTTTCTATCCACTTGTAACCGCATAGAGGCTCTTTTTACAACGGACAGTGCTGCCAAGGCAAAAGAATCAATTGTTTCGTTGATGTCCAAGGCCGCCAACATTCCTGAGAAGGAATTAATGCCAAGTCTGTATATTTTTGAGGATACGGACGCCGTAAGGCATATCATGCGGGTGGCATCCAGCCTGGATTCCATGGTGGTGGGTGAACCTCAGATTTTGGGACAGGTAAAGGAAGCATATGTTCAGGCAACCCGAGAAAAGATCTCGGGCGTTATTATTAATCGCCTAATGCATCGGTCCTTCCATGCGGCAAAAAGAGTGAAGACCGAGACGGAGATATGTGAGGCTGCTGTATCAATTAGCTATTCGGCTGTTGAACTGGCAAAGAAGATATTTCACGTGCTGGACGGCAAAAAGGCACTCCTTATCGGGGCAGGGGAGATGGCTGAACTGGCGGCCAAGCACCTGATAGCCCAAGGAGTGAGTTCGGTTGTTGTAGCCAACCGGACATTTGAAAGAGCTGTTCAGGTGGCGGAATTGTTTGACGCACGTCCCGTTTCATTCGAAGAAATAGAGACCCAGCTTGTTGATGTGGATATTGTTTTGACATCCACTGCTTCGCCTGAGTACGTGATTACATATCCCCAGGTAAAGAATGCATTTAAGAAAAGGCGAAACAGGCCCCTGTTTTTTATCGACATAGCGGTTCCAAGGGACGTTCAACCGGAGGTTAATAAACTGGAAAATGCGTATGTTTACGATATCGATGATCTCAAGGGCGTCATTGAGCTGAACAAGGCACAGCGCCAACAGGAGGCTATTAAAGCTGAACGTATTGTCCAGGAAGAGGTGTTCAAATTTGAGAAATGGTTCAAGACCCTCGAGGTAGTGCCAACCATTGTGTCTTTGAAGGATAAGGTAGAGGATATTATCCAGGCGGAGCTGAAAAAGAGTTATTCCTCATTTTCTGATCTTACGCCACATCAGATAGAGACTATCCAGACCCTGATGCGATCCATCGCCGAAAAGATAATCAATGACCCCATACTTTATCTGAAAAGAAAGGCAGAAAGGC
>CAZUHR010000287.1:0-4631 GCA_964620335.1 uncultured Desulfobacteraceae bacterium | reverse complement strand
TCCTATCAGGACTCCTATACTCAAACCTCGGCAAGCGCCTGTAAAATGTTAACATCCTTTATCTCTCCTTTCCATACTTGAACGCCAAATCATCTGAATACAGCAAGGCATTCCGATAAATGATATCGCCATACGTCCCTATTTCGTATCGGGATAACTCCCTTAACAAAAATTTAACCATCTCTCACAGATTCCCGCTAATATCTCATAAAGCTCGGCAAAAACATAGCTATGGAAGGGAAAAACATGATCAGCAGCATGGCTATCAGGTCGATGGCGATAAAAGGAATAACCGACCTGTAGATATCCATCATGGACGTTCCCGCTTGGACAACGCCTCTCATCACAAAAAGGCACAGTCCGAAGGGAGGTGTCTTCATTCCCACTTCCATATTGATGAGAACAAGAAGGCCGAACCATATGGGATTAAACTCAAGGGCCCTGATGAGCGGCATGAAAATGGGGAATGTGATCATCATGATGGATACCGATTCCATGAACGTACCCAAAATAACGATCAGGGCCTGCATCACTATAATAATGATAAGATGGGGAAATTGAAAGCTGACGACAAACTCCACAAGTCCTCGGCTGGCCCCTGTAAAGGCCAGTATTTGACTGAAAGCCGTTGATCCCGTAAGGATCATAAACATCATCACCGTGATCCTGAGGGTTGCCTTGATGGATTTCATGGCTATTTTCCAGTTCATTCCCCTGTACATAATAATCACGAGTGCCGTGGTCACGACACCCATCCCCGCAGACTCGGTAGGTGTTGCAAGCCCTGCAAATATGAGTCCCGTGACCACAAAGACAATAGTCCCGAAAGGCAAAACGTACTTCAAAAAGCCCCAAATTTTCTCGGACCAGGAAGCCGTCTCGGGGGAATAGTCCGGGGCAATACTCGGTTGCAGCTTACACCTCAGGACAATATAGGCCGCATACATACAGGCGATTAATAGTCCCGGCAGTAATCCCGCGATCAAAAGCTTACCGATGGATATCTCTGCCAGGGAACCGAGGATCACGGCCAGGGCGCTTGGGGGTATGATCATGGCGAGGGCCCCGCTCATGCACGAACCTATGGATATGGTCTTGTGATATCCCCTCTTCTCCATCTCAGGGAGAAGCAAAGAACCCAGCATGGCGGTGGTTCCCATGCTGGATCCGCTAAGGGTTGAAAAAAGGGTCGCTCCTCCCACACTGAGAAGACATAATCTCCCGGGTATCCGCCCCATCCATTTGTCAAGATTATCCAGGGCCCTAACGAATGTTCCGGAATGGAAAAGCAGTTCACCCATGAGGATAAAAAGCGGGACTGGTAAAAGCACAAAACTGCTGATGGATGAAAAGATGGAATGGATTAATTGACTAAGTCCGCTTGACCCTCCCCATAAAAAATAAATCCCCACAACGTCTACAATAGTAAAGGCGAGAAATACGGGGAGTCCGGCTCCAAGAAGGATAAGAAATATCCCGACAATCAGGATGAGCATCAACCACCATTCCATGAATGATCCTCCTTCAATGCTGATAGGTACCGCCAGAATTGACGACCAAACTCCCCAAGCAGCAAAAAATATCCAAGGGCAATCAGGAGCAAGAAGTAATGTTTTGAGATAGTCAATGTCTTTGTCACCACAACCCCTGATTGATAACATTCCCATGCCGTAATGATGCTGAATGCGCCGATGATGGCAGAGATGATGACTCCTAAGGACATGGAAAAAACACCCAGGATATTTTTTCCTTTTTCACCCAGATGTTCCGTCACAACATCTATGCCTACATGCCCTCCCTCCTTTAACAACCATGGCGCCCCTAAAAAGGCGAGGCTGAATAGAATATATTCACACACCTCCACGGTCCAGATTTGGGGCTTCCTGACAAAATATCTCATGCAGATTTCAAAGCAGACAATGATGACGGCACAAACCAGTAAGACTCCTGCAAGAAAGGCCAGTGAATCGATTATGAGATCAAAGATTCCTCTGCGTTTCATATATTGCTTCTCCTCTTGTGAATATGTTCACGGCCCGTATGCCAAGATATAACAGCATACTTCTTCCGAAATTTTTAGAGGTATCGCTATATATTTCAATAACTCATAAGTAGGCCGGAGATGCCGCAACGGACCTCCGGCCTTTATGTTTCATGGTCTACTGCCAGGGGAAAGTCCCCTTTGGCAAGGCTTCCCTCGAAGAGGCCTTACGAAGCTTGGGGGCATATTCAGGTGCCATGCCTGTTACATATTCCCAGGTCTTTTCATAACAGACCTTACGGAATTTCTCTGCCTCTGTCGGAGAGAGTTGAAGAGTTTGCATGCCTGCCTGTTTCCTTATCCGGTCCTCCTTTTTAACGATCAACTCGTTACGCATGGTGGCGATGTACTCCATGTCCTGCATGATTTCCATTATTAGTTCCTGAACATCCGGAGGTATCTTCTTCCACGCTTTCATGCTGATCATGGTTGCTGGTTCCATTTGAAAAACCCCCGGCATAAGGACATATTTAACAACTTCCTGAAGGCCAAAGCTGATCATGCCGACATTCGGCCACATAAAACCATCGACAACGCCTCTCTCCAGGGAGGTATAGATTTCCGTAGGGGGGATGGTCACCGGGGAAGCCCCCAGCGCCTTGAGAAAGGGGATATACAAGGGCATGACTCTCATCTTCATCCCTTGGAAATCCTCGGTTTTCTCAATCTTTTTATTGGAGAAGACCATGAAGGGGAGAAGACTGTGTAATCTGCCGAGATATTTGGCGTTGACCCTTTTTTCAAATATCTCACTCCACAGTTCAAAAGCCCCTGTCTTTCTTTCCTCCCACTCGGCCAGTTCCGTCAGACCTTTGCACCAGGACTCAGGCATAACCGATTTCATATAGCCAAATGGATAATAGAGGATCATATCAATGGTGCCTGCCTTGAGGGCATGAATCTGGTCAAATGTCTTGATCACTTCAGGGCCGCCGACCCAGTCGATTTTCACCTTGCCCTCCGCCTTTTTGTTCACCTTATCGATGAATATGGGAACCGGATCGTTGTTCAGATGGTTCTTTGGAAAGGCCGTTAATGCTTTTAAGACAACCGGATCACTTCGTGCATCAGGGGCACTCACGGCAAATAATAGAAAAATACTCATGATGATCCACAGGCTTTTTTTCATGACAACATCCTCCTTTGTTTTTGAGGTTTATTTTGAGATGAACACCCCTTAATATTCCAATCTGATTAAAAACCTCCGTCACTTAGGATACGTCCCTTATATCACCCCCTTCCCTAACCTTTAATCAAATATCAAAAAAAGAAATCCATCCCTTTTATCCTTTTTTGCATTCCTACTAGAGAACTCTTTTTAAAATTTTGCCCTGGGGATTTTTGGGAAGAGCTTCCACAAACTCCACAGATTTGGGCTTCTTTTAGCCGACCAGGTGATCTTTACAAAGATAGATGATCTCCTCTTCCGTTGAATGGCCCTCTTTTCGCAGAACCACAACGGCATATAATATCCTCTTGAGACTGCTCAGATTGTACCGCTCAAAGTTCGGGTTTCCCAAAAGGCTACCAACACCTTCTCGTCCTGGATAGTCTTGAGGGTTGTTTCCGGACCGACAAACAGGGTATTCGACTCAGGGTAGTTAATAAGGTATTCGAGTTCGTGGGCCTTTAGCCTCGGGTTAAAAGAGGAGGCAATAAATTCTCCCTTCATTGCCGCCCCGAATACATGCGCATATTCGAGACAGTTCCAGGGAAGGATGCCCAGGATTTCTCCCTTTTGAACGCCTATGTACCCCAGGGCGCGAATCAGCCTATTGACCTCGGCATTAAACCGGGCGAAGGTGATGCTCTCCACCCCGTACATAAAGGCTTCTTGGCGTGGATATAGAAGGGCATTTCGATAGATAACATCGGCGTATGTTCCGATGTTATATCGACACACCTCTTTCAAGATGAATTGATCCGACATGCTTCAAGCCTTTTCAAACACTTATGCGTTTGAACCGCTTACTTTGGGAGGTCTTTTTGGCTCTTCCAGTTCTTTATGGGCTCATCAATCTTGCCCGTTCCATGAATACGTCGTGGGCCCGGGGAACCGGTGGGTGGGAGACCCACTGAGGATCAAATTCCTCTTTAATTTTCAATAACCTTCCTTATATGCTAATAATATCAAAATTAAGCGTTTTGCTAATTAAGCGATCACCTCTGAATCGTTAATTGAGCTCTGTTCTATTACCTTCAGTTTCATCTCTTATTTTACTGAGGGAGTCAATCCTTTTTTTGTTGAAATTTATGAAGTGGCTTAAACATCATTAGGCAGCCTTCCTGTAAAGATGTAGACGCTGTTTGAGTGCTTCACGAAGATTTGGAAGGTTTCTATACCCTTTAATCCTCTACAGCCGGGGCTCAATTTCAAGAAGAGCTGTTGCCACCCATCTGTGTTTTTGAGGTGAGTTTCCCCAGTAATCCACTTTGCCGGTATATTCCTGTGTCTTATCCTGCCATCCCAGCTTATCGGGATAGTTAATGGCATTTATTTTCAGCAATCGTTTGGACCTACCGACGTAGGATTTTCATAGCATATGTTTTTCTGAGTTCCGGACGTAATGTCAAGCGTATACCCCCACAA
>CAZUHR010000286.1:0-4633 GCA_964620335.1 uncultured Desulfobacteraceae bacterium | reverse complement strand
CCCTGTTTTTTGAGGGAGATATTGTTCAAGTAGAAGGACATTCCAGTTCATATAGAGGAAAGCTCCAGATCACCCTTTCCAACCTTGAGGTCTCAAAGTCAGATGTGGATCCAGCCGTCTTTTTGGAATCGACCACCAACGATTCCTCAGAAATGATGAAATCCCTCAGGGAAATCCTGAGGCAGGTGAAGAACGTGCATCTTAAGGGTCTGATTGACCGGTTTCTGGGAGATCCAGAGTTTGTATCCGGGTTTGAAAAGGCGCCGGCAGCCAAGAATTTTCATCACAGCTATCTGGGCGGTCTATTGGAACACACCCTTTCCGTCTGCCGGATGGCAGTAAACGTAGCCGAGCATTACCCGCAACTGGATAGTGATCTGCTTTTGACGGCAGCGTTTCTGCACGATATCGGAAAAATTAAGGAATTACAGTTCGACCTACATATTGATTATACGGACCAAGGCAGACTGATCGGCCACGTAGTCTTGGGAGTTACCATGCTGGATAAAAAGTTAGGTAAATTAAAGGAATTCCCCGAGGATCTGGCGGTCCGACTTAAACACCTGATACTCAGCCATCACGGCCAGTACGAATTCGGCTCTCCTAAAAGACCAAAATTCTTAGAGGCTTTTGCCCTTCATTTGATTGATGATCTGGATGCAAAAATAAACGGCCTAAGCCGTTTCATGGACAAAGACCAACAAGAAGGGGCATGGACCGATTTCAATCGATTGTTTGAAAGATATTTTCTTAAGGGAATTATGCCTTCTCCCCTTGAAGAGCAAACAGAGGAAAGAAAAAAAACAGACAAAAGTCAGGGGACTTTATTCTCTTTCTAATCAGGCCCTTTAACCATTGGGACAAACCGGACAGGCATCACCTCTTTTGTCTCAAGTTTTCCCTTTTTCTTAACAGCCCTGACTAATCTCTGAATAGCCCCTTCCCTGCCCACAGGGACTATCATCCGCCCGCCATCATTTAACTGTTCAATCAGTGCCTTGGGAATCTGTTCGGGTGCGCAGGTCACAATTACGGCATCAAAGGGCGCTTTCTCCGGCCAGCTTTTGTAACCATCTCCGATTTTTACATGTATGTGCTTGTACCCCAGCATCCCAAGTGTCTGTCGAGCCCTTTTCCCGAGCTCTTCTATAATCTCAATAGTATAGACCTCTTCGACCAGCTCTGCCAGGACCGCGGCCTGGTACCCGGAACCAGTACCAATTTCAAGGACCTTGTCATAAGGTTTGAGATCAAGGGCCTCTGTCATAAAGGCCACGACATAGGGCTGTGATATAGTCTGACCCTGTCCGATGGGCAGGGGATGATCCTTATAGGAAAAGGCCCGGTACTTCTCAGGCACAAAAAGGTGCCTGGGCACCTTCCTCATAGCCTCTAACACCTTGGGATCCTCTACCCCCCTGGCCATGATCTGCTGCCTTACCATATCCTCCCTGAGACGAGAATATTCATTCGGTTCAAGCGCTGAGATTGTTTGGGGTAAAGCCAAAACCGACATACAAAAAAATAAAACGCGTGGTATTCTTTTCATTGAATTTTCCTCTATTGAAACTCCCTGCAGTCCGGGACTCAGAGAACAGCTGATTTATAGTATATTTTTAACCTAAAATGTTTGCCCTGAAAATACCCTTCCAGCCAGATTTATCACGAGGGATCGAAGAAAAATCAATAGGACCATTGAGTTGGGATATAAAAAAGTGATAACTCTTGAGCATGAAATCAGTGCATTTCTAAAAGAGGATATTCAGTAAAGAAATCCCGCCCAAAGGGCTGGGACACCCGACAGGACTGTTCCACTACTGCATCGTTATGGGAAGCGAAGGTATGGGACTCTTCGAAAGGACGCATCTTCCGGATCAAAGCTACTCCCAACTCTAACGCGGCCCGACTCGCGGTCTGCATGGCTGAGGCCTAATGGTATCCACTCCCTTACGTTCCAGCAGAGCGCAGGGAGGGCCGCTTCCACCACAGGAGTAGATGCGGCCTGGAGAAGAGTCCCGTGACGAGCCGTCTAAACTAGATCCTAATCTATGCTGGACGGGCCATGGCGATCTCTTTTCAAAAATCGCATTTAAACTTCTGCCGAAAGTGTCGAACGCCCCCATTCCCGCAAACAACCGGCCCGGCGCACGGATCTTAAATGCCGAGGCCACGATAAAGAGTCCCTTCAGGGGCTGTTTAAGGCTGAAATTTCAGGCTTCATTAACATTCCATAAAAACTCATCCTATGCGGCTTTCGAAAAGAGACCCCCATGTCCCTCTTTCAACCTCCTCTTTATGAAATGCAAAGCTTGCCCGCCGTCTGGCAGGCGGGCATGGGGCTCCTCGAAAGGACGCATCTTTCCACACCTTGCACCTTGTGCCTTGCACCTTGCGCCTTGCACCTTGCGCCTTAATATAGATGCGGACTTGAGAAGAGTGCCATGACGGGTCGATTGAAATCTCCATACCATCTCCGGTCAGGTTGCGTCAAAAAATCTGTTTTGTACCGGGCCTTTCTCCTCCTTTGTCTGAATCCCGAAATGGCTGTAGGCCCTTTTTGTGGCGACCCTTCCCTGGGTGGTCCTCTTGATAAAACCCTGTTGAATCAGGAAGGGTTCATATACATCCTCCAGTGTATCCTTCTCTTCGCTTACAGCCGCTGAAAGGCTGCCTAAACCTATAGGCCCGCCATCGAACTTTTCAATAATGGTCAATATTATGTGACGGTCCATCTTGTCCAGCCCCTGATCGTCCACCTCTAACATGTCCAAAGCCCGGCTCGCCGTTTCCCTGGTAATAATGCCGTCCGCCTCCACTTCAGCATAGTCCCTTACTCTTCTTAAAAGCCTGTTGGCCACCCTTGGTGTGCCCCTGGCCCTTTTGGCTATTTCAAAGGCGCCGTCCTTCTTAACGGGTATTTCCAGAAGTTTGGCAGACCGTATTATGATCTCTTGGAGATGCTCCGGCTGGTAAAAATCCACACGCAGGCTCACTCCAAAACGATCCCTCAGAGGAGGTGTCAAAAGTCCTGCCCTGGTAGTGGCGCCCGCCAGGGTGAATGGAGGCAACGGAATTTTCATGGTCCGTGCTGAAGGGCCCTGTCCGATAATGATATCGAGTTCATAATCCTCCATGGCCGGATAAAGGATTTCTTCAACAACGTGATTCAGCCTGTGGATTTCATCAATGAAGAGAACATCCTTGGGCTGAAGGCTGGTCAATATGGCTGCGAGGTCCCCGGATTTCTCAAGGACCGGACCGGAGGTACTTTTGATGTTGACATTAAGTTCGTTTGCAATGATATGGGCAAGGGAGGTTTTACCCAAACCAGGACTGCCATGGAATAGGACATGATCCAGGGCCTCCGAACGGCCCTTGGCCGCTTCAATAAATACGCGGAGATTCCTCTTCATCTCTTCCTGACCCACGAATTCTTCAAGCGTATTTGGCCTTAGACTTATCTCCGCCGGGATTTCATCGGCCTGTGGTTCGGGATCTGTGATTCTTTCTTCCATAGGTCGCTACCAAAAGAATTCCTGTAATAGTTCATCAGTTAAAAGACCTTTAGACAGGATTATAGGAAAATTAATCCAGTTCATCCTGTTGATCTTGTCAAAAAAAGCTGGACTGTTACGAATTGCTTTAAGCCAGGATTTTCAGGGCCTCCTTGATCAATCCTTCAAGAGACATCTCTTTGATCACAGATTGTGCTTTCTCAATGGCCCGTCCGGCCGATTTACGTGAATAACCCAGATTCAGGAGGGCGGATAATGAATCATCTATGAGCCTTTTGTCCGCAGCCGCCGTTACAGGCTCCAAAGGGATTTCCTCGCGGCCAAGAATCTGTGTGGCCCGATCTTTCAATTCCAGTGCAATTCTTTCAGCCGTCTTTTTCCCAACGCCGGGTATAGCCTGCAATCGAACAGCATCTCCCCGGGCCATGGCCTTTAACAGGTCCTGTGGACCAATCCCGGAAAGGATATTGACGGACAGCTTTGGGCCGATCCCGGAAACGGAGATCAACATCAAGAAAAGTTCCTTTTCAAGTCTTGTAGAAAAACCGAACAGGATCAGGGCATCTTCCCTGACATGGGTGAAAATATTAAGGTTTACCCTTTCGCCTGTTTCCGGAAGGGCGTAAAAAGTCGAAAGTGGCACAAAGACTTCATAGCCTATTCCGCCGGCTTCAATTATCACTGACTGGGTTGATTTCTTGAATAACTGGCCGCTTAGATGTGCGATCATTTTTTCGACCTAATCAACAGGACCTGTAATGCTTTCAAATCTCGCCCAGTTCAGGTGGCATATGGCTGCTGCCAGGGCGTCCGAGGTGTCGAGATTCGGTATATCTTTCAACTTGAGGATAACCCGAACCATAGAGCGAACCTGCTCTTTACTCGCCCTGCCATAGCCAACTACCGATTTTTTGATCTCAAGGGGTGAGTATTCAAATATCTTAACGCCGCAATGAACAGCCGCAATCAGTACAGCTCCCCTGGCGTGACCGAGCTTCAAGGAGCTTTTGACATTTTTGGCATAAAACAGGTCTTCGATAGCCATCTCCCGGGGGCGGTATCTCTCCAGGATCTCCACCGTAGCCTGAAAAATAAAATGGATTCTGTCATAGAAAGGG
>CAZUHR010000285.1:0-4650 GCA_964620335.1 uncultured Desulfobacteraceae bacterium | reverse complement strand
AAGCCACTCTGCTTTCCATTCCCATGGAGCCGGGTGTAGAATCCCTCAATGCCGCTTTGGTTACCGGGATCGCTCTCTACCTGTGGAGAAGAGGACAGGGGAGCGAAAATGATCAGGGCTCGGCCCGGCACTCTTCTCCATGACGCATCTACTCCTGAGTTGAAAGCGATCCTCGCTGCGGCCTGCTGGAAAAATAAGATATGGATTCCATGAGAGTGTTGCAGCGAAGACCGCGACTCGGGCCGCGGCAGAGAGCAGAGGAGTTTTGATCCGAAAGATGCGTCCTTTCGAAGAGCCCTATCCCCTCGCCTTAAGGCTTGCGTGTCCATTTTACAGTAAAAACAAGGACATGGGGGTCTCTTTTCAAAGCCGCGTAGGATGACCTTTTATGGAATGTTAATGAGGCCTGAGATTTCAGCATAGGACAGCCCCTGAAGGGAATCTTTGTCGTGGCTTAGGTCTTCAATATCTGCTCCGGGCCTTCTATTTGCGGGAATGGGGGCGTTCGACTCTTTCGGCAGAAGTTTGAATGCGATTTTTGAAAAGAGATCGCCATGGCCCATCCGCTGTGTTTATGGGGGGAACCAAAATGTATAGCAGCGCCGATCACAAGGCTCGGTCTGGCACTTTTCTCCAGTCCGTACATATTACTGCGCTAAAAGCCGCCCTCCCTACAATCGGCTTGTCCACGAAGCCTCAATACAGATCATTCGACGTTTGATTGCTTGCCTGTTTTGGGTTTGAGAACTATAAGCGCTACCACGCTGGCAATCAGGATAAAGATGGTTATGAGTTGGGTGACACTCATATCGGTATTCAAAATTATGCCCCTGTAGTCTCCTCGGAAGCGCTCAATGACCAGACGAGCCGTGCTGTGTAGGATCAAGAACCAGAGAAACACCTGACCCTCAAAAGTTTTCTTTGAACGTATTTTGAGCAGAATAAAAAAGATGATGAATCCAGACATGGAGGAATATATTTGTGTTGGATGCAGGGGAATATTAAGTGGTGCAAGGGAATTTGGGTGAGTGAAAACCACACCCCATTTCAGATCGGTTGGCTTGCCATAGCAACAACCTGACATAAAACAGCCGATCCTTCCAATGGCCTGGCCTACCGAAGCAGCAGGTGCCCAGAGATCGCCTATCTTCAACAGAGAAAGCTTCCGTCGTTTTGCGTACCAGAACATGGCTATGATAACGCCGATAATTCCGCCGGAAAAGACAAGTCCTCCCTGCCATATTTTGAAGATTGCCTCCGGTTCCTGACTGTAGTACGTGATGTTCAAAAGGATGTGCATCAGTCGCGAACCGACGATAGCGGAAAGGATAATAATCAAGCCCATATCCATAATTTGCTGCGGAGTTATTCCTTCGAGTTTGGCGATTTTCAAAGTGACTATCATGCCGAAGAAAAATCCGGCAGCCATAAAGAGCCCGTATGTGTGAATGGTCAGAGGACCAATTGAAAACAGATCAGGAAACATGAAAAGCCCCGCCGGTAGGGATTATGACACAGCCTCTTTGGCCGCGGATTTCTTACTCGTTGAGTCTTAATGGATCGATTGTTTGTGAGGTTGGTAATTACTTAACCATTTGATTCTCTTTTTTACTTTTGAATACAAGGATTATGGCAACCAAGAATGTGCCCACCGTGATGGCTGAATCGGCTATGTTAAATGTATGCCAGTGATAGGACCCCACGAAGAAGTCAAGAAAATCGACAACCTCTCCCAACCTGATCCGGTCTATAAGGTTTCCCAGTGCCCCTCCCAAGATAAGAGAAAGGCCTAGGGTTAGGTATCGGTCATTTCTCTTCAGCCTGAAAAGCCAGATCATTATTATGGCAACAGCTGTAAGGCTTGCGATCACAAGGAAGTAAAACGCAAAGTCAAAACCGGGTCGGTTCATTAAGCCAAAGACCATTCCCCGGTTTCGTATATGTGCAAGATTAAAAAAACCATCGATCACGGGGAGGGATTCGTGCAGCCTGAGACTGTTCACAACTGCCAGCTTCGATATCTGATCAAGGCAGATAATTGCTATAGCAGGCCAGGCAATTAAGTGGTAATTTCGGCCAGAACTTTGACGCATCGCTTACAGATCGTGGGATGGTTGTTATCATGCCCTACCGTAGGGTCGTGTACCCAGCAGCGTTCACATTTGGGATCAGGTGAAGGAGTGACCATCACCTTAAGACCGGGCATGCTCTCGCTTTCAAGGCCACCTTCAATCCGGTCGATTTCCACCATGTTCACCGAAGATACAATAAAAATAGACCTAAGTTGATCCTGATAGGGAAGTAGTTTTTCCATTAGCTGGGAGTTAAGCCCCAAAGTGACTGATGCATCCAGGGGGTGCCCTATACTTTTTTCTTTCCTGGAAAGCTCCAACACCCTTGTCACCTCTTTTCGAAGGGCAATTATATATTCCCAGCGGCTTGCCAGCTCGGAATCCTCATATGAATCATTTACAGGGCGGAACAGGTCCGTATGTACGCTTAAGGGTCGGCTTTCCCACTTCATGTATTGCCAGATCTCATCAGCACTAAATGATAAAATGGGCGCCATCAACCGGACCAGAACTTCTAAGATGTCGTTCATGGCGGTCTGCGCCGAACGGCGGGACACGGAATTTTTGGGTGATGTATAAAGCCGATCCTTTATAATATCAAGATAAAAGGAAGAGAGATCCATGGCACAAAAGTTATGGAGGTTGTGATACACAAGATGGAACTCAAAATTTTCATATGCCCGCAGGGATCTTTTATTCAATTCCCAAAGCCGGTGAAGGACCCAACGATCGAGTTCCTCCATCTGCTGGTAGTTAATTTGATCGGTTTTGGGATCAAAATCGTTCAAGTTGCCCAGTATGTACCGGCAGGTATTCCGGATACGACGGTATGCCTCAGTCAGGCGCTGTAATATTTCTTCGGACAGCCGGATATTGTCCCGGTAGTCTTCTCCTGCCACCCAGAGCCTGAGTATTTCGGCCCCGTAGTTCTTGATAAGATCCTCCGGGGCGATGACATTTCCGGCGGATTTATGCATGGCCTTGCCCGAGCCATCAACCACGAATCCGTGGGTCAGGACATTTCTATAAGGGGCTTCCCCTCTAGTACCTGCGGAGCACAAAAGGGAGCTGTGAAACCATCCCCGGTGTTGGTCACTTCCCTCAAGGTAGAGATCTGAAGGGCTGTCAAGGTAGTCTCTGTTTTCCATTACGGCTGCGTAACTCACACCGGAATCGAACCAGACGTCAAGTATATCGGTCTCTTTTCTGAACTTATTTTTTCCGCATTTGGGACAACAGGTACCGGCAGGCAACAAGTTTTCCTCTGTTTCTGTAAACCATACATCCGCGCCGTGTTCTTCGAACATCTGGGCGACGTGATCAATAATTTCCTGGGAGATGATCAATTCGTTACATTCCCTGCAAATGAACACGGTGATCGGCACTCCCCAAGCCCTTTGGCGGGAGATACACCAGTCAGGACGATTCTCAATCATGTTGTAGATGCGGTCACGGCCCCATTTGGGGATCCATGATACCTTGTTGATAGCATCAAGGGCCTTTTGCCGGAGATGATTTTTGTCCATTGAAATGAACCACTGCTCGGTAGAACGAAAGATAACCGGCTTCTTGCATCGCCAGCAATGCGGGTATTCATGGGTGATATCCTCTTCCTTAAGGAGCAGGCCCATCTCTTCAAGTTTATCGTTAACCGCCCGGTTTGCGTCAAACACATTCATTCCGGAAAAAAACTCCACATCCGGAGTAAAACATCCTGCATCGTCAACAGGTGAATATGCCTCAAGGCTGTATTCCAGCCCGGTTTCATAGTCTTCCCGTCCATGACCCGGTGCCGTATGGACACATCCTGTGCCTGCTTCGAGCGTCACATAGGGAGCCAGGACAATGACAGAGGGCCTTTCATAAAGAGGATGTTTTGCCTCGAGGTTCTCCAGATCGGTTGCTTTAAATTCCGCAACAATTTTGTAGGTTTGAATACCGAACGTATTCATGCATATATCAAGGAGCTCTTTGGCAAGAATCAGCACCTCATTGTTTTTGGTTTCCGCAGCCACATACTCCAGGTCCGGATGCAGGGCAATGGCCAGGTTTGCCGGAATGGTCCACGGAGTTGTGGTCCAGATCACAATGAAAACCTTTTTTCCATTAAGGGTCGGGTATGTCTCGCTCAAATCAGAGATCATGGGGAACTTCACAAAGATTGAGGGAGACTTGTGTTCGCCGTATTCAACCTCGGCCTCGGCAAGGGCTGTCATACAGGAAGTGCACCAGTAGATCGGCTTTTTGCTCCTCACAAGGCTGCCGTTTATTGCGAATTTTCCGAACTCCCTTGCAATAGTCGCCTCATACGGATAGTTCATAGTCAAATAGGGATGGTCCCATTCCCCCAGGACTCCGAGACGTTTAAATTCTTTGCGCTGTATTTCGATGTATTTCTCAGCGTACTTTCGGCATGCCGATCTCATTTCCGCCTGGGACATCTCAGCCTTCCTGGAATCAAGTTCCATGTCTACTTTGTGTTCAATAGGAAGACCGTGGCAGTCCCAGCCCGGCACATAGGGAGCATCGAAACCCGCCATCTGTTTGGATTTAATAATGATGTCCTTCAATATCTTGT
>CAZUHR010000284.1:0-4657 GCA_964620335.1 uncultured Desulfobacteraceae bacterium | reverse complement strand
TTGGCACTGATCTACCGCTCCACCCGCATTCTTCATTTTGCCCACGGTGATATCACAACTGCAGGTACCTTTTTTGCCTTTGCCCTCCTGGGACTCAATCTTAACTATTGGCCCGCTTTCATACTTGCCCTGCTCTTTGGGGCAGTCCTGGCCATGACCTTCTATTTCTTCGTGCTGGTGCCGGCTCAGCGGCGTGAGGCCACACAACTGGGCCAAATCATACTCACCGTCGGGCTAGGACTGATCCTTCAGGGCCTCATTTCATACTTCGGCGGAACAGAGCCTCATTCTTTTCCCTTCCCATTGTCAGACACCAAGCTCTACCGGCTTGGCAATATCGTAATAAGCGAGTTGAGCCTGGGCACCTTTGGCATCGGTCTACTTGCTTGCGTCCTCTTCTATCTGCTGGTGCAAAAGACAAGGATTGGATTGGCCATGCGCGCAACATCAGAAAACCTTCCCGCTGCCCAGACCTTGGGAATCCCCACGCGCGGGATCCTTGCCCTTAGCTGGGGATTGGCCGCACTCTTAGGCGTCCTGGCGGGACTGTTTCTGGCACCGACCCTGCTCCTTGATCCCTTCTTTATGCTGGAACCATTTCTCAAGGGTTTTGCAGCCGCTATTCTGGGCGGATTAAACAGCCTGCCGGGAGCCATAGTCGGCGGCCTTATCCTCGGAGTTTCGGAAAGCCTGGCAGGTGGTTTCATTTCCATAGCCTTCAAAAACACCTTCGCTTTCCTGATTATTATCCTGGTGCTGCTTGTCCGTCCGGAAGGTCTGCTGGGTGAGGAATTTAAGGAAAGGGTTTAATAATGAAATAAAAAAATCAATCAGACTGTCTAATCGTTTTCTTTTCTTAGTAATAAATTCTAAGCACGAAATACGAAATTCGAAACAATATCGAAATTCAAATCTCAAATGCTCTAAACATGTTTTAAATTTTTGTCATTTGAAAATTAGGGTTTCTTTCGAGCTTCGATATTCGGATTTCGTATTTTAAACTTACTTCTTCGATACACAAAACTTGATTGATTTTTCTAATTTACTTTTGGGACACGACACTATCATTGATAACCTCAAGTACTCGAATTATTCGCAGCAAGGTTTCGTTCACCGGAGTAGGAATACCGTAAGTTTTGCCCAATTCAACTACCTTTCCGCCAAAAATCTCCACCTCTGTCTTGCGCCCGGCCTCAATATCCTGCAACATTGAGGTTTTACCAACAGAAGACAGGGTGTTAAGAAAACCGTACCAATCATCAATATCCTTTTCTACCAGATCAATGCCGGCAGCCTTGGCCAATACGACCACCTCATGCATCAGAGCTTCCATTAGTTCTTTAGCATGTGGCGATGATTGAAAAACCCCGTATGGCGCTCGCATCACAGCCGATGCCTGATTCATCCCAACATTGACCATGAATTTCCACCATAACATTCGAATCATATCGACAGGCGTTTCGTAAGCAATTTTTGCCCGGTCGAATGCAGCCTGCACACGCCGAATCTTTTGGCTGATATGGGTATTAATCTTCTCCCCAAAGTAGTGTTTTCCAGGATTTGTAAATGTAATCCGATTCCCTTCACGAACAGCATCTATAGCAACGGAAATTGTATAAAGCATCTTTTCCATACCATAGACCGAGCCTATGAATTCTTCACTATCGAGTCCATTCATTATAGATATAATCGTTGTCTGCTCTCCCACCAGATTTTTCAAATCATTAACCGCACCCGGAAGATGATGATTTTTCAAAGCCACAATAATGAGATCAGCGGGTTGGGTAACTTCATCAGGGTGGGTCACCGGGACGAAATACTTTTTTCCATTGACTACCAACCCCTGACTTTTTAACCGATCATAACGTTGGCCTTTGGCGAGCAGGGAGGTGGAAATATCCCCAGTATCAAAAAATTTGCTGGCGAAAGATCCACCCATCGCCCCTGCACCCAGGATAGCTACTTTGCTTATATCCTTCATTTAGACTCCATTTTAAGCGAGACGGTCAAACTTTTTACTATTGCCCTTATCATCACTAAACCCAATTTTCTACATCCTGACCTCGGACTTACTGTTAATAACACGGGGCCATGAATTGCCATGCCTGTTTACAATCTCCTTTGCTGACTTCGAGCGGAGCACCTGACCAGCAGGCGCTGTTTTTAACCAAGCATCAATTGAAGGTCGGATGGTTTGATGCGCGAAGTCAAATCAACACTTAATGGTGTAATGGAAACAAGCTTGTCAATTACAAGGGCATAAATATCTGTTTTAGGGTCAAGGTTCTCCTTATCAATATTTATAATTGTTTTCCCATCGGATATTTTGCTGTGTATAGTAGCGTTTTCGATAATTCTTGAGTAATACCTTGCCTTTGCCAACTTTGTAATTTTCCATTTGGTTGAAGGAGTTGCATCACGGGGGACGTCTATCTTCAGCACATTAACGTCGGCATGTAATTTTCCTTTCAATAAAGTCTTGGCAAAACGATTCAAGAAATATACCGCCGTTGTCCAGTCTTGATCCGTAAATTTGTGATGGGAGTCAATGTCAGTCTGTTTTGATATAGCTATACTGGGTATACCATAACTTGACGCTTCTAACGCTGCGCCTATGGTGCCTGAGTGTGTAATATTAATTCCAAGGTTTTCGCCATAATTGATTCCAGAAACAAGCAAATCAGGTTTTCTTTCTTTAAAAATAGTTTTTAAGCTATGGGTAACAATAAGCGCAGGAGAGCACTCACAATGATAAGCTCTAATCGCGGAACCATTAACTTGATAATCAATCCGCTGCAGACTTGATTGCCTGTCTCCGATCAATCCACGCCCAGCGCCTGTTTGCTGATGACTTGGAGCAGCGACTGTAACAGTTCCAATGTTTAATACTGATTCTACGGCTGCCCGAAGACCTGGCGATTCAATACCGTCGTCATTAGTTATTAAGATGTTATAATTTTTCATTATGCTTTTCTATTACTCCTGATTCTAACGTGGAGTTAAGTTGCGGGCAGAGGTATCTCTGATGAGAAAAGTAAGGTAATTTAAAAACAAAAGATAATGTTTCAAACAAAATCATCTGTCTCTGCCCGTCAATCTTCAACGACTTGTTCGGCAAATCGTTCTCTAGATTCTCGAACTGCCTCAAGTATATCTTTTGTGGTTGCCTTGGTTTTGATGCCCGGAACATCAAATGGTGATTTTTTACTTTTCCTAAAAATAATTGAAAAAGCTTCTCCACCACGCCTTTTAATAATAACCTCTTCTGTTCTGGCGATATTAAGAACATCTGCAAGACGCTGTCTCGCTTCAGAATAAGTATATACTTTCATAATATTTTACTCCAAAATAATAATTCCTATTTCGTGTGCGACTCTTTTCATCCCGAGGTCCAGAGTAAATAACGGGCTTCGGAGAATATTGGCACACTCCAAAAAATAAGCATCGTAGGCATATATATTGAATTGCGTAGCGATTTTTAATGCTGATTTTATGTCCGTTTGTCTCAAATCAACGGGTATCTGTTGAACAATGTCCCATGCTGAGGCTACTTCTTCCTTTTTTAAAGTGTTTTTTTTCATCATCGCCGTTAATGCATTTCCAATCTCAAAAGGCAATACTTCTGGTGCAACTAAATCATGCCCTTCAGTAAGACGAATGATCCTCTCTTTTTCAGGCTCATTTAAGGCAACAGCTATGAATATATTGGTATCAGCGATAATTTTCATAAGTACAATTGTACGTTTTAATTTTTCCTTTGTCAAGCCGAACGCTTGTTCTGTGCCAGCCTACGCTTTATTTGCAATGACTGCAAACTCACTCGATATTCGATCATATGGAGTTCCCGCGACATCGGAATAGAGACCCTTAACAAAAAGGCCTGCCTCAATAAATTCCCTCTCAAGGTCCTCAGGTGCAAAATGCTGTAGCCAGTTGTACACCTGTCTGGTACGCTCAGGCTCAATAATTGTATATTTGTCCAAAACTACTTTCTCTTTATGGTATTTGAAGGTATTTAGAAAGCCATAATACTTGTTTGATGACCAAAAACCGTTGAACTGGTTTACCTCATATACTGCGGCCTCTTCCCTTTGTTCAGATGCCGACAGGGAATACACATCAAGAAGGACCGATCCACTCGGCCTTAAAATCTTATGGAATTTGCTCAGAATCCCTCCTCTTTGTGTAGGGCTGAGGGCGCAGAAATCACACATAATCATCAGCACAAGATCGAACCGGTCTTCTGTTTCAAATTCCAAGTAATTCTGATTCACATAACTTATGTTTAACTGCTCGCGAGCTGCATTTTCCTTTGCATACTCGATTGATCTCTCAGAGAAATCAATGCCCGTCATACTTGCTCCCCGTTTCGCCAAACGTGTTGCATACAATCCAGGGCCACAGCCAAAATCAACTATCTTGCTATCTCTGCCGATGTTAAATTCAGATGCGATCCATTCCACCGACCGATTGATGAATTCCGCGTTTCGCGAAGAAACGCCGATGGCCTCATTGAGGTGGAACGAGAGCATCTGCTTTGACGTATGCTCATCGGTCCATAGATCACTTGCGGTATAAAATTGGAACGGTTCTGGCCGTTCGTTAATCCTCGCCAACTCTTCAAACATTCTCTTTCCTTATTTTATTACACAGAACG
>CAZUHR010000283.1:0-4658 GCA_964620335.1 uncultured Desulfobacteraceae bacterium | reverse complement strand
AAAAAACAATACCAAAGGGGATATAGATTGAACGAAAAACCGAAAAAAATCGTACTTGCTTATTCGGGTGGGCTCGATACTTCTGTGATACTGGCCTGGCTGAAAGAGACCTATGAATGTCCGGTTATTGCCTATGCCGCGGATTTGGGGCAGGGGGAAGAGATTGACGGGATAAAGGAAAAGGCACTAAAGACCGGTGCGGATGAAATTATAGTTGAAGACCTCAAAGAAGAATTTGTCCGTGATTTTGTCTGGCCTGCATTAAGGGCGAACGCCATCTATGAATCAACCTATCTGCTCGGGACCTCTCTTGCAAGGCCGCCTATCGCAAGAGGTCAGGTGGAAGTGGCCAGGAGGATGAATGCAGACACAGTTAGCCACGGCGCAACGGGCAAAGGCAATGATCAGGTAAGGTTTGAGCTGGCCTATATGGCCCTGGAGCCCGGGCTCAAGATTATTGCTCCATGGAGGATCTGGCAGTTCAGGGGCAGGGAAGATCTCATGGAATATGCCCGTTCCAAAAACATCCCGGTTCCAGTGACCAAGAAAAAGCCTTATTCCAGTGACCGGAACCTTCTGCATATCAGCTTTGAGGGCGGAATTCTTGAAGATGTCTGGAGGGAACCGCCGGAGGATATGTTTGTCCTGTCCGTTTCCCCTGAAGAGGCCCCGGACCAGGCTACCTACATCGAAATTGAATTCAAAGAGGGAAATCCCGTCTCAATAGACGGAAAGCCGATGTCGCCGGCAGGGCTTCTGGCGTATTTAAACGATATTGGGGGGAGAAACGGCATCGGCCGTGTGGATTTAGTTGAAAACCGGTATGTGGGCATGAAATCAAGAGGCGTTTACGAGACGCCGGGAGGAACTATTCTCAGGAAGGCCCACATGGCCATGGAATCAGTCACCGTTGACAGGGAGGTTATGCATATCCGTGACAGCCTGGTGACCAGATACGCGGAAATGGTCTATTACGGTTACTGGTTTTCCCCTGAGCGGAACATGCTCCAGGCCATGATTGATGAGACCCAGAAAACCGTTAACGGATTTGTTAGACTGAAGATTTATAAGGGTAACTGTATGGTGGTCGGAAGAAAATCCGAACTATCCCTGTACCACCCGGATTTTGCCACGTTTGAGGGCGACGAGGTCTATAATCAAAAGGACGCAGAGGGATTCATACGACTAAGCGGCCTTCGTTTGAAAATAGCCAGGTTGCTGGAAAAGGCCCGTAAAAAACGTGAATAAATTGGGTTAAAACGCATCAGCAGACATTTACAAGTTGAAAATCAGAGAAAGGAATTAAATATGGCCCGAAAGGTTTGGGGTGGTCGTTTTAAGGAGGAAACGGACGCGCTGGTAAAAAGATTTAATGCATCCATCGGTTTTGATCGCCGTCTGTACGTCCAGGAAATCGAGGGAAGCATGGCGCATTGCCGGATGCTGGCCAAGCAGAAGATTATTAATGATGATGAGGCGTCACAGATCATTGAGGCCCTTGGAGAGATTAAAAGGGAGATTGACCGTGGGAAATTTTCCGCTGATGACGACTACGAGGATATCCATTGTCTTGTGGAGGAGGCCCTGGTCGAAAAGGTGGGACTCTTGGGTGAAAAGCTTCACACAGGCAGAAGTCGAAACAGTCTGGTGGCCCTGGATGTTCGTCTCTATGTGAGAGAGGCTATTCATAGGGTCGTTGACCTCATCAGGGAAAGTCAACGGGCACTCGTCACATTAGCGGAAAAAAATATCGACCTGATAATGCCCGGTTATACCCATCTGCAGCGTGCCCAACCCGTACTCCTGGCCCATCATTTGCTGGCCTTTTATGAAATGCTGAAAAGGGACCGCGAGCGCTTTGATGAAAGCCTGAAACGGGTGAACGTTCTCCCCTTAGGCAGTGCCGCGCTTGCCGGCACCACGTTTGATCTGGACCGGGAGATGGTTGCCAAAGAACTGGGTTTCACGGATATCAGCGACAACAGCATGGATGCTGTGAGCGACAGGGATTTTGTTCTGGAGTTTCTTTTTAATGTGTCTGTGTTGATGATGCATCTCAGCCGGTTGAGCGAGGAGCTCATTATCTGGTCAAGCCAGGAGTTCGGCTTTGTATCAATCTCGGATGCCTTTTGCACGGGCAGCAGCATCATGCCTCAGAAGAAAAACCCGGACCTACCGGAACTTATCAGGGGAAAGACGGGCCGGGTCTACGGGCATCTGATGTCTCTTTTGACGACAATGAAAGGTCTTCCACTTACATACAACAAGGATATGCAGGAGGATAAGGAGGCCCTGTTTGACGCGGCGGATACAAGTGAAATCTGTCTGGAAGTCATGGGCCGGCTCCTTGGCGAAGTTTCTTTTAACGGCGATCGGTTAAAGGAGGCTACGGAGAAAGGTTTTCTGGTGGCAACCGATCTCGCCGATTATCTTGTGCGGAAAGGAATGACATTTCGAGAAGCTCATGAGACCGTCGGAAAATTGGTCATTTTTGCGGTTGAGCAGAAAAAAGAACTCCACGAGCTCACGCTGGATGAGATGAAGGGCTTTGCAAGAGGGATTGACAAGGATGTTTACGAATGGCTTGATCCGGCAGGGTCTATAAAGAGAAGGAATATTCCCGGCGGAACAGGGCCGGACATGGTGAAGAAAAACCTGAAAAAGGCCAGACAGGAGCTGAAGGTTTGAAAAGGGACCGGGGACTTTTTCTTGTTATTTTCGGTCTGGTCTGTCTGGTGTTTTTGGCCTGCGGCAAGAAAGGACCGCCTTTTTTGCCTGAAAGTAATATTCCCTTTACGGTAAAGGAGTTGAACGTCGAATTGAAAAACGGGACCGCTTTTCTTAGAGGGAGGGTTGCAGGTTTCCGGGGACAAGACAGGGACGGATCGCAAGTTAAAGGCTGTAGAGTATATCACGCCTGGTATGCATTGGAAAAGCCGCCATGTGATGGTTGTCCGGTTGACTATCCGGGTTACCGGGAGATAAATGACGAGGTATTGAGAGGGGAAGAGTTTTCCTGCGAAGTAGCGGTAAACACAAAGAAGGGGGTACACTTTTTTGAAGTGCGATTGATCGGAAAAAGCGGAGCGGTCGGTCCCCCGTCAAACAGGGTAAAACTAGAAATTGAAGCATGATTGAATATTGAAAATTCACAATTGACTAAAAAATGATCTTGTGATCCTAAAATCGTCAATCGAAAATTGTCAATCTTCAATCCATAACGGTATGCACCATTTTCAATACAAAAACACCGAACTTTACTGCGAAGAAGTTGCTGTGTCCGAAGTGGCCTTGGAATTAGGCACTCCTTTTTACCTGTATTCCCATGCTACTTTGCGGCAGCATTTCAGGGCATTTGACGATGCCTTTGCCGGCGTCAAACACCTGACCTGTTTTTCCATGAAATCCAATTCCAACCTGGCTATCCTGAGGCTTTTTAGCCGGGAAGGAGGAGGCGTGGATATTGTTTCCGGGGGTGAACTTTATAGGGCCCTGAAGGCAGGAGTGGATCCGGGAAAAATTGTATTTTCCGGTGTAGGAAAAAAGGTTGAAGACCTCGAATATGCCCTCAAGTCGGATGTCCTCTTGTTCAATGCGGAGTCCACGCAGGAGATCTTGAGGCTAAATGATGTTGCAGGAGGCATCGGTAAGAAAGCAAGGGTGGCAATCCGCATCAATCCTGATGTAGACCCAAAGACACACCCGTATATTTCCACAGGTCTGAAAGAAAATAAATTCGGGATTGATATCAGCGAGGCCCTTGAGCAATATACTGCTGCGGCCGGCATGAAAAATCTCAAGGTGTGCGGTGTCTCCTGTCATATTGGGTCACAGCTTACGCAGGTGAGCCCGTTTGTGGATGCGCTCGGGAAATTGATGCGGATGATTGCCAAACTTGAGGGAGCCGGGATAAAGATAGACTATCTGGACCTGGGAGGGGGTCTGGGAATTACCTATGATAAGGAGGAACCTCCGCATCCGAACGAATATGCCGGGGCTATTAAAGGTGAATTGAAAATGACGGACATGACCCTGATACTTGAACCGGGTCGAGTGATTATGGGCAATGCGGGCATACTGGTGACCAAGGTCCTTTATACAAAGTCCATAAAGGACAAATTGTTTTTTATAGTGGATGCCGCCATGAATGATTTGATGCGGCCGAGCCTGTACGATTCGTATCATGGTATCCAACCCGTCATTAAATCCGGGCGCAGCACGGTTAAGGCCGATATTGTGGGGCCCATCTGCGAGTCGGGTGATTTTTTCGCAAAGGGCAGGGAAGTAGCGACCTTTGAACCGGGAGAGCTGATGGCGATTATGAGTGCCGGAGCATACGGTTTCAGCATGTCTTCCAATTATAACTCCAGGCCCAGGGCATGTGAGGTAATGGTAAAAAATGATAGGTTTTATGTCATAAGGGCCAGGGAGACTTATGAAGATCTTGTAAGGGGAGAGGAAATTCCTGATTTTCTTATTTAAAATCAAGAATGCTTTTTTGATAATGGACCAGCGTGCCATTGTTGCCTTTTCATCGGGTTCGACCCTCTGAAAAGAGATCGCCATGGCCCATCCGCCGTGTATCCGGTGGGTCTGCTGTAACAGAGAAAAAGACAAAAAATATCACGCAGAAAAGGCTCGGTATGGCACTCTTCTTA
>CAZUHR010000282.1:0-4674 GCA_964620335.1 uncultured Desulfobacteraceae bacterium | reverse complement strand
GTGCGTATGATTGACCAGCGGAAAATACCCTCAAGACTTGACTGGTTTACCTGCAAGGGACACAAAGACGTCATAAAGGGAATCCAGAAAATGGTCATTCGTGGTGCGCCTGCCATTGGAATTGCAGCTGCAATGGGTATGGCTATGGGCGCTGGCTCTATAACGACAAAATCCTACGCGGCCTTCACAAAAAAATTCAAGAAGATCGCCGGGGAAATGGTCCTTGCCAGACCCACCGCAGCAAACCTGAGGTGGGCCGTCGAAAGGATGAAAAACCTGGTGGAAAATATGGCAGGCCACTCAGTTGCTGAAATTAAATCGGCTCTAAGAAAAGAATCTGAAAAAATTCTTGCAGAGGATATTGAGATCAACCGGAAAATGGGCAAAAACGGACAGAGACTTGTTCCGGACGGGGCGACTATCCTGACCCACTGCAATGCAGGTTCATTAGCCACAGGAGGTTATGGGACTGCATTAGGCGTGATACGTTCGGCCCATGAAAACGGGAAAAAAATAAAAGTCATTGCCGACGAAACCAGACCATGGCTTCAGGGTCTCCGGCTCACGGCCTTTGAATTGATTGAAGAAGGAATCCCGGTATCGGTCATTGCGGACAACGCCGCGGGATCACTGATGCGACAGAAAAAGATTGATTTGGTTATTACGGGCGCTGACAGAATAGCCTCAAACGGCGATGTGGCCAACAAGATAGGCACTTACCAGGTGGCGGTGTTGGCCAAAACCAACAAAATTCCCTTTTACGTGGCTGCCCCAGTTTCCACTATTGATCCAAGTATTAAGAACGGCGATATGATCCCCGTGGAAGAAAGGGGGCCCGAAGAAATACGTCGGTTCGGTAAACTTGAAATCGGGCCAACGGGTGTTCATGTCCTTAATCCCGCCTTTGACATAACCCCCGCCGGATACGTATCGGCCATCATTACAGAAAAGGGGATTATCGGCCCACCATACAAGTCGAGAATTAAAAACGTGCTGGAAAAACATTGATAATGTTCAAAAGTGTTCGCATGGGACATGAATTCAATCCGATTCCCGTGCATGCTTTTTTAAGTCTGGTGCCAAAATCCAGTCCGATACACCTGCTTACAACTTTGAAATATCTTCATCAAACGTGACCTTCAATACCTTCCTCGTATCAGGTTTTACCTTAAAACGATCATCAAGCCTCAGGCCGCAGACCCAGATTATGGTATCTTTATAGGCCATAATCGGGATGCGCGCCCTTTCCTCAGACGGAATTTTGAGGTCCATGAAAAAATCCTTGAGCTTCCTGTGTCCTCGCATACCAAAGGGGATAAACCTGTCTCCCTTCCTGAAATTTCTTATCACCAGAGGATATTTAATGAGATCTGCATCAACGAAAGCTGTCCATGGTGAACCTTTCATATCCGGCAGTTCTCTGTTTTCCAACTCCTTAATCGAAACAGTATATCTCAAGTTCTCCAGTTCATGTGTGCCCGGCCCCTCAATAAAATGAAAGAAATTCGTTATCTGTGTGTTCTCCATCTTACTGAACACTAGTCTATCGTATACTCTCCTTACAATCAGATCATTGGGCAAATCAACCTTGGACTGCGGCCTATCGCCCATTGCAATATGGTTGATTGCAGCGATATGCCGCAAATTTATCCGGCGAAGATTCCCGGCTGACATCCTCAATACGACCCTGATAACATGGTTTTTCAAGGCGCCGGGAAGCCTTGCGAAAGCTGTAAGCGGAATAAAGATTTTACTTCCGTCTGTTTCTGACTGTTCTTCTATCCATGTCTTTGCAGTCGACACCAGCAACTTCTCTTCACTCCTCATTATCTCTGCTGTCTGACCTAACAATTCCACAATACGCGGCTGATATTTTCTTAGCTCGGGAAGGAGTTCCAGACGGATCCTGTTCCTCAAATAGCTTGCCCTTAAATTGGAGGCGTCCGTCACATAGCTTAGTCCTCCGTGTGAAAGGTAGGACTCAATCTCAGAACGGGCAACTTCAATCAACGGCCTCACGATCTCATCATCCCTGTTTGGCGGTATCCCAGCCAGGCCTGAAGGACCACTTCCACGCAAAAGCCTCATAAGCACTGTCTCCGCCTGATCGTTAAGGTTGTGGCCAATGGCAATTTTCTGGGCAGAGACTTTCCGTTTCACCTGCCAGAGGAACTGAAACCTTGCATTCCTGGCCCTTTCCTCCAAAGAACCCTTTTCTGTGAACATACTCTGGTCAGCCCTTTTTGATTCAAAAGGAACATTAAGGGACATGGCCATGCGTTCCACGAACCGGGTTTCATATTCGTCTTGGTCCGGCCTAAGCCCGTGATTAAAATGGGCCACTACGATCCCGATTCCAAGTTCCTCCATCAGCTTAAAAAGTATGTCCAGGAGACAAACGGAATCCGGACCGCCCGACACGGCAATAACTACAAGATCACCGGGCGTAATCATATTATATTTGGAAATTGTATGTCTTACCTGTCCTATTGTTTTTTTCACATCATTCACTTGAAGCTCAAAGACCTCTTCTTCTCTGTTGCCCACACAAAAAACTACCATACTTTCAATATAAACCCCACCGTTGGAAAAGTCGAGGATGCCGCGGATCTTACGCGTCAAGTTTTAAACGGCATTCCCCTTCCGGCACTCAGCTGTTTTCCAAGTGCCGAACTTCAGGGACCTTCAATTGATTATTTAAAGGGTGTCATTAAATCAAAAAAAGCAAATTGCAAAAAAACAATAAAAATCGAAGATATTAGGAGATCTTTATTATTGATAGATTTATCCACATCAAAGTAAATTAACGAAAGTCTTTGAATTCATTGACTTATCCATCTGTTGGATATTCCCAATAAAAACAGCAAGCTGCAAACCAGAAAAGCCATTGTAAAATATATTCCGAGAGTTAGCGTTTGTCTAAAAAATGGATGGGGCAAAGCAAGAATTTCTCTCATTCACCTTTGACAGCCCTTCCAAAATTCCTCTAAAAATGTAAAGTAAGTCAAATTTCGGGATTACTTAACAATTATGCTGATCTCATATGGAGCCTGAATTATTTTATTCTTACGTTTTGACAATCCCAACACCATATGTAGTATTTACATCAATAGATCATACAATATTTAGTTGACATTCCCCTAAAAATATTGTAGGGGACAAAATAGCAAAAGAGAGAAAGAAAGCCTCCTCACCTTAAAATAGGATTCCTCACAAACGGAGATCAGCCATGTGCAATGTCCTGGTTATTGACGATGAACAGCTGGTATCGCAAATGCTTCAAGAACTATTAACTCTTTCCGGATTCAATGTGGAAACTGCTGCGGGAGGCCAAGAGGGGCTCCAACTCTTTGAGAAAGGGTTATTTGATGTGGTCATAACGGACATCCTTATGCCTGGCCTTGACGGGCACGCTGTAGCCCGACACATTCGAAAATCAAAAAGACCGCACACGCCGATTATAGCTATCTCGGGAACCCCCTGGCTTTTGGATGAAGATGAATTTGATTCCACCATTCCTAAGCCTTTCGAAATTAAGACTCTTTTACACACCATTCATGAGCTTACATAAAATAATTAAACGTTAATAATAGGGCCTGGATCTCCCTCAAAAAAAATACCTTGGAGCAGGCCATTGCGGCTCCTGACTATTTTGCTTTTCATACTTGACACGCAATCAGGCCGTACCTCATCTTTCCAGCGCGGATAGCCACCCCTCCAGACATACTTGATCAACTCCTGAAATGAAGACCGGGTAAACCTGTAGGCGCCTATACAGACCTCCTGTGCCTTTTTCGCTATAATGAAGGGGATATGCCTCACCTCTGCATATTCTCGTATTACTCCCTCCACAACTGCTCTGTTCTTAAAACCATCCGGCCTCTGCTTGAAATCCTCCGGTCTTTCAGGAAACGGGAACCGGCGGTATAACTCACCAATAAAACCTGTATATCTAACCCTGTGAATGGCTCCCATAAGATCCCCGATGGCTTCTGGATCTTTAATGTAATAAACCTGCCAGAAGGTTTCGTATTCGTCCTTCCCAACCTTTTCAGCGATTTCGGAAACATATTCACAGAATTCGGTGACAAAAAAGAAATAATGCTCCAAAAGAAGCATGTCGGATTCAATATTGAAAAAGCCGAAGGCTATTGTCCCGTGACTGATGGAATCAAAGGCTAAGGGCATGATTTTTCCTCCATATCCGGGTTTAGACCCCTTCACCGAGGAGCACTAACGCATTCGGGGTGAATTTTGTGACACCCTCATCAGACAATTAATATTAGCGATACAGACGGCTTCTGCAAGGAAAAAACTGTATATACCAGATCCGTTTGACAGACGATTTTCAATAATATATGTTGACGAACTCGAAAAAATGATTAGTTTTTTCAATTAAGTAAAAAAACTTTAAAAGGTCTGACTTACCGCACAGAAATTAAAATCCCGTTTTATTAAGGAGCTGAAATATGTCCCAAAACAGTCAAAGTAAAGCTTTTACAGGAGCCTCCAAGTATGTCCTGGACGAGGAACTAGCCAAAATCGTTAACATCTCCATGGCCGTTGAAATGCCCCTGCTTCTAAAAGGGGAGCCCGGCACAGGCAAGACCATGCTGGCTCACGCCATTGCAGAGGCACTAAACATGAGGCTCATTGTCCTGAACGTCAAATCAA
>CAZUHR010000281.1:738-4712 GCA_964620335.1 uncultured Desulfobacteraceae bacterium | reverse complement strand
GAAAGCATTAGATGTAGCACGTAAGCTCAAACCGGACATCATTCTGCTTGACATTATGATGCCGGAGATGGACGGCTACGAAACCTGCAGACAGTTAAAGGCCGACCCTGTGACTGCCAAAATTCCTGTAATCTTTGTCACCGCTATGGGAGAGGTGGATGATGAACGACATGGTTTTGAAGTTGGGGGAGTGGACTATATTACTAAACCGGTATCTGCGCCAATTGTTCAGGCGAGGGTACGCACGCACCTTTCCCTTTACGATCAGAACCGTGTGCTTGAAGAGATGGTTCAGCAACGAACGAAGCAGCTTCGAGAGGCTTTTGAAACCATAAAAAACGCATCGCTAGATACAATACACCGACTCTCCAGAGCTGCCGAATTCAAGGATGAAGACACTGGAGCACACATTATCCGCATGAGCAATTATTCCGCCGCCGTAGCCCGAAAGATGGGATTGAAAGAAAAGACCGTAGAATCCATCTTATATGCAGCCCCCATGCATGATATCGGAAAAATCGGGACACCGGATCATATCCTGTTAAAACCCGGCAAACTCGATCCCGCCGAGTGGGAAATTATGAAGCAACATACAATCAACGGGGGGAGAATCCTGGAAGGCTCTGACAAGGGATTTATCAAGTTGGGAGAAATTATTGCGTTGACCCACCATGAAAAATGGGACGGAAGCGGATACCCGAAAGGCCTGAAGGGAAAGGAGACCCCCAAGGTGGGGCGAATCGTGGCGATTGCAGACGTATTTGATGCCCTGACAACCAAACGACCATATAAAGAACCTTTTCCTATTGATAAGTCATTTGCCATTATCAAAGAAGGCAGTGGAGACCATTTTGATCCGGCTGTGGTGGAGGCTTTTTTTTCGGTTGAGGATGAAATCCTGTCCATCAAAGAAAAATACAGAGATGAAGATCAAAGCCTGCTTTATAAAATTGCTAAAGAGCCTTCTTAAGGAAATTAAAAAACCGCTTTTCCTGATTTAAATAGGAAGATTTTTCAAAAGATAAACAAGTATGATTCTTAAGAATAATTATCCGAAGGGAAAAAATCGACCCTAAAAATATTTTATGATATCGATTCTAATAGAAAATTGATTTCATTCTATAGCCAGTTTAGAGTGATGCAAGAATGGTTGACAGCCAAAGACGCTTCGAAAGTTCATGATTTGGCAAGTAACCTGTATTGTTAGGATTGATGAAATTCAACAAATACTTTTATTGATTAATATTATTTTCTGATTTACCTTTCATTCCTGAAGCATTAATCATAAGGCAGACGATCATGAAAAGGAAATCAAAAAAACCTGGAAGAAATGATCCATGTCCTTGTGGTAGCGGGCTAAAATACAAGAAATGCTGTATGATAAAAAGTGAAAGCGGTTCTCTGCCGAGAATTATTTCACAGAAAGTAATTGACGAAAAAGCTCAAAGCCTTTTTAGCTCTCATTTCAATCTACAAAATGGTTTCTTGGTCCGAAAACTCCCAGAAGATTACGGAATCGACTATCAAGTTGAGCTGATTAACTCAAATAGCCAAACTAGCGGAATCTCTTTCTGTGTACAGCTAAAGGGTACTAATAATATAGAAATAAAAGATGGATCAGTCGCGATACAACTTAAGAAATCTACTTTAAATCTTTTTTCACGACAGCTATATCCTGTTATCGTAATAATTATCGATACATTACAAGGGAAAGGTTATTGGCATAACAGTTTTGACTTCATCAATGAATTAGATGATAGAATTCCTTTATGGCGTTCACAAACCTCAAAAAAAACTACGATTCATGTTCCTGTTTATCAAGACTTCTCAGCAAAACAGTTAATAAGGCTCAGAAATTACGTTGAAGGTGTCCACAATCGGAGGAATGCTATCCCCCAAGGATATCTGTCTTTGTCGCAGCCTTTTGAAGATGCAGAAGGAATTTTAAACATCGAGGATCTAAAGTCTATTGTTGATTCACATGACTTTGTTAAATTTTTTCATTTGGTAACAGCCAACCCTTTCAAATATCTGTCAAACATCAATTTTTCTGCCCTTTATGATATCTATCAACAAATATCACCTATTAAACTAGAAAAACATGCCGATGCCATTGCCACTTTTTCGATGGCTTGTTTTTACAAAGGGTATCATCAAGAAGCAAGGAAATGGTCTCATCGTGCGTTATCCTTAGGGATTGGTAATGAGGAATTAGCAGTTCAGATCGAATATGTTATAAACGTGATCGATTTTGTATATGAATACAAATCTGAAAAAGATTTTCTGATTGACCTGGATAACATCGAGCATAAGTCATCCAAAGACATGAAGATTGTGACATCCCTTCACAAACTTCGGATTGATTACATTAATAAAGAGGAACAAGCAAGAAAGTACGGTAGATATCGCCAAATAAAAGTAATCGAAGACACCATCGATAAATTGTGGAAATTAGGCGAAGATTCGTTAAAAGATTGCAATGAACTAATATTGTTAGAAATTGCTGTGCATTACAGCACCCTTACCCCTTTCTATTGCAGTGAATTAGTCGGTAAGCCACAGTTCCATCAGAAACTAAATTTGGATCTGCCTGAATCTGAGTTTGACAGGTTGTTAAAAGCCGCTGAGAAAAAAGCCTCGGAAACTGATTCCGTATTTAACGCACTGATAAACCCTCCGGAAACGAGGCGTATTTCACTATACACTAAAGCTGAAGCACTCCTATTCTATGGAATGTATGAGTACAATTTACAGACTACAGAATTCATTAATTTAGTTTTTTTACAAGCCCGAGGTGCAATGCCAGCAAATGTTCTACTCGTTGGGGAACAAAGGGATAATGTTGAACAGAGCCTGAATTATTTTACTGAAGCTGAAAAATTATTCGAAATGCTCGGTGTAGAGGATAGGGGACTAGTTGCTTTGATTCAAATGCTTGCCTGTTTCGAAGATTTAGGAGAGAAAAGCAAATACAAAAAAACAAGAGATAAAATTGACGAAAAAATTAAAACCGTTTTAGTGCCAAATACACTGAAATTATACGAGCAAATTATCAGTGAGGGAAGTCTAAGAACAAGACAGATCAAACATATAAAAGAACAAAAGCCAAGTGACGATTTTGAAAAAGCTAATATGGATGATGCTGCCATAGAAATGCAAGTCGAATGCAACTGTAAGTCTCTTAACATTTCTGAGGAAAATAGAATTGAAAATGTAAGAAAAGACGTTATTAGCTATGTCTTAGCAGCAAAGTATAGAATCAATGTTTGCAAGCATTTTGAACTACACCAAGATCTAAGACACACTTTTTCACGTAATACTCTTTATACTATTGATCCAAATAGGAAAGGATTTTGCAGGATGTTTAATTATGAATCAAAAATTGTTCAAAGTGATTCAAAATTAGTCATTGCTTCATTTAATAAAACATTTTGTAAAAATTGTTTAAATAAAGAACCACTTGTTAAAGTGACAAATTAAAAGAGGATCACTTAAATTAATACAAAGGCCAATTCAATAGTACTGCTATGATCACTGAAAATTCCGTTTTTCAAGGATAATCCAAAAATGGAGAATCCAGAGACCGGTTTTTGTCAGGATACCGAGGCTGGGCCGAGCACTGGACATCGACCCAGCCATTGACCGCATTAAGCATGTAGGTTATCAATCCACCTCATGGCCTCTGCATCGCTGATTTCCCCCAAATACCTTTGAGTGGTCGAAAGATTCGAATGTCGTAGCAACACCTTTGATACGATCTCAAGCGGCGTCCCGGATCGAGATGCATATGTGGCAGCGTGCCTCCGCAGATCATGAGGTTTGAGGTGGATGCCAACCAAATCACCAGCTTTTTTAACAACAATCCTAACAGCAGCGTACGAGATTGGAAAAATTTTGTCATCAGCTTCGAAACATTTATCACTGATATATTTATGGAGCCGATCCGCGACTTTCTGTGGCAGGAAGACGACCTC
>CAZUHR010000281.1:0-728 GCA_964620335.1 uncultured Desulfobacteraceae bacterium | reverse complement strand
TAGCTTTCCTGTCTTCTATATCCTTGGGCCGGAGTTTCAGAACCTCGCCGATCCTCATGCACGCTCGGGCCATAAGTTCGAGTATAAGACGATTCCTGGTATTTGTCGTCCTGAATATGATTTCATCGACAACTTCTTTTTCAAGGATTTTGAACTGGGCTAGCTTTCCCGCTCTAAAAAGTTTTCTTAGTGCAGGATTGTCACAGGGATTTTGCAAATCAGGATCTACTGAATTCTTGGTGTAATTGAAAAATGCCGATAGGAGGGTGAAGCGTAATTTTTTAGTCGACTGTTTCGTTCCATCTGACATCTCGGTCATAAATGCCTGGATATTTTCAGATGTGATGGAAGACAACTCTATGTCTCCAAGATGATTTTTGAAACTGCCAAGTATGAATTCATAATTCCTGAATGCCCGGGCCGGCTCTGGATTGACACACAAGGCCCATTTGTATACTGTTCACCATCAAAAAGGGAAACTTTCGGCATGCGCTTCCCTCGCATGCCGGTAACAAAACCACGACAAAGGAGCTGGAAAGTTATTGTGATATACTCCCAGGACAATCGATCAGGATCATGTTAAGGCCGCAACAGCTAAAAGGTTTCAATTATGAACACTCAAAAAACATCCAAATTTTCTTACGGTTATATCATTGTGCTGGCCTGTTTTCTCATTCAGGGAATCGGTGTCGGCAGCTTCATAGCTTATGGTGTCTTTTTCAAGCCTT
>CAZUHR010000280.1:0-4727 GCA_964620335.1 uncultured Desulfobacteraceae bacterium | reverse complement strand
CAGGCCAATCCATGGTTTTGGCGTAACGCTTAACCATGGCCTCGTCAACAAGATAAAGAGGTCGGATAACCGTCAGATCTCCTTCAAAAAATTCCTGGAGCGGAAGCATGGTACTGATAGAAGCCCCGTAAAAGACATTCAGAAAAAAGGTTTCGATCAAGTCATCCTTGTGGTGCCCGAAGGCAATCCGGTTACAACCTATTTCAGCAGCCAGTTCGAAAAGCAGCTTTCTTCTGAGACGGGAGCAGAGAAAGCACGGGTTTTCCCGGTTCTCCGGCCCGTGGGCCCTGGGACCGATATCGCTTTTAATTACCCTGTATTCAAAGCAATTGCCTGAAAAGAAGGTTTCCATCCGGGCTCCCGAGTTGGCGCCAAAACCGGGATCCACGTGTACTGCTGTAATCCGGTATTCAATGGGTATGCGTTTAATCCTTTCACTTAAAAGCCACAAAAGGGCCATACTATCCTTGCCGCCAGAGACGGCGACCATTACGTGATCGCCATCCCTGATCATCTTATGGTTGTGAATCGCCTTTCCCATTAGGCGCTTTATCTCTTTGGCCGCAAAACTCATCGCTGCCTTATTCATATTGCCGTTCCCCAAATATCTTCGTCCCGATCCTGACCATATTGGCCCCTTCTTCCAGGGCCACCCTGTAAGAATTAGACATGCCCATGGAAAGATACACCATCTCAACACAGGGAAGGTCCATCTTTTTAATCTCTTCGAAAAGCCTTTTTGTCTTCTGGAAGTACGGGCGGGCATCTTCAGGATCTCCGGCAAATGGCCCCATGGTCATGAGACCCATGATCTTTATGTTTTTCAGCCCGGATATTTCCCTGACCAACGACAGGGCATCTTCAGGCAATACTCCGGCCTTTTGCGTTTCTTCACCGCTGTTGATCTCTATAAGCACCTGCATGACTTTCCCAATATTGGCGCATGCCTTGTCAATAGCCTTTGCAAGCTTGATGGAATCCACCGTCTCGATCATGTCAAAAATCTTAACCGCCTTTTTGGCCTTGTTGGATTGGAGGTGCCCGATCATGTGCCATTTTGCCTTATCACCTATAACCTGAAAAGCCCCCTCAGCTTCCTGCACGTAGTTTTCTCCTATGATCTTCAAGCCAGCATCGACGCCTTCCAGGATCTCATCCGGGGTCCTTGTCTTTGCCGCCCCAACGAGTTCGACCCCCTTTGGCAATTTTTCCAGGATTTCTTTCATATTATCCTTGATCATTGCTATTCTCCTTTCCTCATTTCTTGACGCCATAACTGATATCGCAGTACCTGAGCATAAGTGAGCATCGCACGCTCGGAAGTCTCAAAAAACGGGACCCCGGCCTCACAAAATCGTTGGGCAAGGTCAGGGTCAAATCCCGGAATGTTTATCATAATAAAGGGCTTCTGAAAGTCTTTGCTCGTCTGGATTATGGATTCCGTATATAAACGATTAATCTCCGTATTAAACCCTACCCCGATTACCACTACAGCGTCTACTCCCGGATCTTCAGCAACGGTCCGGGCGGCCTGGACGTAAATTTCCGTCTCTAGATATGCCGTCATGCCCACATCTATGGGGTTCCGAAGGCTAGTGCCTGTTGGTGGAACAAACCCGGCTAGGGTGGACCTTGACTGATCTGAGAGTTTCGCCAGTCTGAGTCCCACTATTCCACATGCATCGGCAGCGGATACGGCCAGCCCTCCAGGACCTGAGATAATTGCAAGGCGGTCGCCCAGTCGTGGGGGCAGCAGAGCAAAACCCATCAAGGCATCAACCCAGGCCTCGAAGCCTATAACCGGAACAGCCCCACCTTGCCCTACCACACCCCCCCATATCTTGCCTGCACCTGCAAGTGCTCCTGTGTGAGAAGCGGCTGCCAGGGATCCCTCCGGGGTCATCCCCACCTTCCAAAGAATCACGGGTTTCTCCAGGGACGCCTTTCTAAGGGCATTGAGGAAAAGGGGGCCGTCCTTGATCCCCTCTATATAGCACCCGATAACGCCCGTATCCGGATCCCTTCCGAGATATGACAGGAAATCCCCGCAGGTGAGGTCGCATTCATTTCCCAGGCTCACTACTTTGCTGAAGCGAATTCCCCTTTGAGAGGCCATGCGACCCAGGATGTTTGTGAGAGAGCCGCTGTGAGAAATAATTCCTACAGGTCCGGGTTCTCTGGAGAGCTGGGGAAAGAACGAAAGGCCTGACTTTGGAGCGTAGAACCCCATGCCATTGGGCCCGATGAGACGCATCCCGGAAGCTCGGGCCTCGCGGACAAGTTCTTCCTCCATGGCCTTACCCTCCTCGGTCCCGGTTTCTTTATATCCCGATGTGAAAAGAACCGCCCCCTTCACGCCTTTGGCCGCGCATTCCCTTACAACGGAAAGGGCATGCAAATAAGGAACAAGGACAATGGCCAGGTCTACAGGCCCCGGGATTGCCGAGACACTGGGAAAGGCCTTGAGCCCTTCGATCTCTTCCGCCTCGGGGTTAACGGGATATATGCGGCCGGGGAAGCCCTGGTCCAGAAGGGCCATGAGAAACAGCTTTCCTGTTTTCATCCCCCTGGGCGCTCCCACAATAGCCACGGATCTGGGATGAAACAGTGTTTCCAGCTGGGCCGTCAGTCCTTGCTCGTTGTCCATATCCTCACCTGATCCGAAGGGGGACCCAAATGGACGTGTTTTTCATATTAACACGCGGATTTGGGCCATTCACAGAGACCTTTGCATAACCGCTGTTTTAGTCATTGCGAGGAGTGACCCGTCCTCCGTAGCAGTGCTACTGCGGAGGGTGGAAGCGACGAAACCTCGCCGAAGGCGGTTGCTATGCTTCGGCCAAGTTTCGCTCCCTCTGATGACAATACTCTTGAATAATACCAGAAACTAAGGGAAAGTTAACTAAGATCGGATAATGGGTCAAGAAATATTGCCGGGATAAAGGCAATACTTGAAATAAACCATTAATAAACGGTAAACTAAAACGAACGTTAAAAACAAAAATTTACTCAGCACAAAAAAATCGCGGAGGAACCGCCATGACCCACGAAGATAGAGGCCATTATGCCAAAAAACACTCTCCAGACCTCAAGGTACAACCGGAAATAGCCGAAGTCCTGAATAACAAAGCCTCAAACCGAAAAATATCATGTGCTGTAGCCCACAAAATTGCGAGAGATCTAAATGTATCTCCTGCTGAGGTGGGTTTAACGACTGATATACTTGAGATACGTATTGTAAAATGCCAACTGGGACTCCACGGCTATTATCCTGAAAAAAGGATTGTTAAACCGGCGGAAACTGTATCTCGAACCCTGGAAAAGGCCATCCGTAATTCTCTCCTGGACGGAAAACTCAAGTGTGCAGCCGCGTGGGACATCGCGAAAAGTCTTAAAATAGCAAGAATGGATGTATCTGCAGCCTGTGAAGCCCTGAAGATCAAGATTTCTTCCTGTCAGTTGGGAGCCTTTTGATCATAATCTGCTGCTTGTTTCCGAACGGAACAAATAACCCATGCACAAATCAATCTTGGGCACTAGATAGTTTCCAATTCAGAAACGAGATATTTTTTATAAGATCAAGAAAATCAAGGGATTATGCGGAAACGCACTATTATAGTGCACCGTATAATTGATTTCGCATATTTGTCCGCCTCTGGCGGATTGACGCCGGCCCCTCTTTACTAACAGCTACAGGAACCTCCTCCGCAACTGGCGCCTACGCCAGAGAGGCTTGAGGAAATTTCAAACCCTTGCCCCATATAAGAGTTAACATAATCCACCTTTATGGGTTTTACCAATTCATACAATCCCTTTTCAACAATATACTTAAGATCCCTATCATTAAACACTTCATCATTGTCCCGTTGCTCATCCAGAGCCATGCCCAGTGAGGGTCCTGCTCACCCCCCCTGGGAAAGGGCGATCCGAATGCCCGGGATATCATCTTTATCTTTCAGTAATTCCTTTATCTTCTCACTCGCTTTTTCAGTAACTTCAAACATATTTGGTCTACCTCCTTCTTTCTAATCCCCTTCACAAATTGAGGAAAAACTTATTCTTTGAAAAACACATTATATTATATAGAAGCAGGATATTGGGAAAGGTTACAATACTTCTTCCGATTGCTTGGATGCAATGCCGAGAAAATATATGTTGAATTTAAGCCCATTTTTCAATAATATTCTTTTCCAAGGCTGGTCTAAAGAAGGGAGGAGAAAGGAAATGAAAAAAATATTCATGTTTTTTTCAGTATGCTTCATGATCATCCTTTCAAGCTGTGGGGGGGGGCCTATGTACCACCCAAATAAAAGTGCAGCAGATTTTGAAAGAGAGAAGTCTATTTGTAGACAATACGCCCTTGAAAATGAACAGAATACCGGTTTGATGGGGAATCCTTTTGTTATTCGCGATGGGATGAGGGAGTGAATGATATACCAATATGGTTGGATACCATATAATTGGGACAGATAAAGAGGCGGTAACGAGTTTCCAGTTTCAATCCGCCGGCGGACAAGTCCACCAGCCGGACGGCGGGCAAGTCTTCATTTTTCAATATTCAATCGTCAATCTTAAATATTCAATTCCTGCCCCCCCAGCACTTTCAGGCTCCTATTTTTCACTTCAGGTATGATAATTATATATACCCATTTATTTTTTAGAAACTGCTCGGTCCAGCACCTTGCGCACCGCCACCACAAAATCGGACATATTCAGCGGTTTTTCAA
>CAZUHR010000279.1:0-4730 GCA_964620335.1 uncultured Desulfobacteraceae bacterium | reverse complement strand
CCGAAGGCTTAGCCAGGCTAAAACCCGTAGAACCGGGAGGTGTCTTAAGCTTTGGAGCCCAGACACACCCTGCTGATGGTAATTGCGGGCTAATCGTAACCACCAAAGATAAGGCTAAAGAATTGAGTAAAGACCCTAACATTGAGATCCAGATTGTCTCATACGGTTATTCAAGGGCCAAAAGGGGGTATATGGCAGCGGCTCCGGTTCCTGCCGCGGAGATGGCACTTAAAGATGCAGGGCTGAAAATAGAGGATATGAAGGCCATCAAGACCCATAACCCTTTTATCGTCAATGATATCAATTTATCCAGGAAGCTGAATTTTGATGTCATGAATATGAACAATTACGGCTCCTCTTTAGTCTACGGGCATCCTCAGGGGCCGACGGGTTGCAGGCTCATTGCTGAACTGTTAGAGGAGGTAGTTATGCTTGGCGGCGGCTACGGTATTTGGGCCGGATGCGCCGCAGGAGATCAGGGAGCGTCCATGATTTTTAAGGTTAGCTAATTTTCATTATCAGGTACAGATTTCAATGGTCTCTATTTGTATTAGTTAAGCTAAGGGCTATTCTCGCTGGGAGAGAATAGCCCTTGGTGTTACAGCTTTTAAAACATCTTCCTTTTTATATGCTTATTTGTTACATGTACTTGCCTAGGGTCTATTCTACGGGATGAGTATCCACCCGCCAGCGTATTTTGTATTACCATTCCAATAAATAGAAAATTTCCATGCTGGGGAAAAAGCAAAAAGTGCGAATATGGATATAGTAATCTTATTACTTGCCACTGTGGTTGGTCTTTATATGGCGGCCAATATTGGGGCCAACGATCTTGCAAATGCAATGGGAACTTCAGTAGGTTCCGGCGCCATCACACTTAAACAAGCTGTAGTAATATCGATCATTTCCAATACCCTCGGGGCCGTACTTGCAGGTGGATATGTAACGAATACTATCAGTAAAGGAATAATCGATCCGGCTTTTTTGGCCGGCGAACCGAATATGTTGATGTTCGGCATGTTTGCCGCACTGCTCTCGGCCGGTATCTGTGTTCATTTGGCCACATTATTTGGCCTGCCTGTGTCCACCACACACGCCATCGTTGGGGCGGTGGTGGGCTTTGGCATCATTAGCGTTGGGGCTGGCGCTGTAACCTGGAGCAAGGTTGTTTCTATCGCTACAAGCTGGATTATTTCACCTGTCGCGGGCGGTTTAATCGCAGGAGGCATTTACTATTTTGCTGAAAAAAGGATCATGTTAGCGAAAGACCCTCTCAAGGCGTCCGAACACTATGCCCCTTTCCTAATCTTTCTACTTTTCTTGGTGCTCATTCTCTCGCTTATTTTCAAAGGATTGGGAAATCTTCACCTTGAATTCGGTTTTACCCAAACTGTTTTGTTGGCGATTCCCTGTGCGGCTGTAGCCGGGGGATTTGGACGCTGGTGGATACGCTGGCAGATGAATTCCGAACACGAGCTCCGACCAGAACAACAGGATTATTCCCCTGTAGATCGCATTTTTGCCCAGCTTCAGGTACTTACAGCGTGTTATATCGCCTTTGCCCATGGAGCCAATGATGTGGCCAATGCCATCGGCCCGCTTGCAGCGATCTTTTCAGTGGTCAAGACCAAGTGTGTGGTACTTTGTGTCGAAGTTCCACTGTGGATGCTGCTTATAGGCGGTATTGCAGTGGGCGGAGGGCTTCTAGCCTTTGGCACGCGTGTCATGGACACGATCGGGAAAAACATTACCGAGATTACCCCGGTACGTGGCTTTTGTGCCCAATTCGGGGGAGCCACTACAATCCTGGTCTGCTCCCGGCTCGGTTTCCCTGTTTCAACCACGCACGTCCTGGTAGGGTCTGTAGTGGGTGTAGGAATCATGAGGGGTATGGGTGCCCTTGACCTGCGTATTCTCAAAAACATCGGTCTTTCATGGGTCGTGACCCTGCCGTTCACGATCCTGCTGTCCATGTTTTTGTATAAGCTTTTTACATGGTTTTTGTTATAATTTTTAAAGCATAAAGGGGGAAAAGATTATGCGCCTTTTACTAAACTCGCTATTCTATAAAAATCCTTTTGAAAACCTGCAGAAACATGCCGATAAGGCCAGGGAATGCGCGCAGCTTTTTAAAGACGCGGCCGCATGTCATGTTAAGGAGAAATGCACGGAATTCGATGAGTTGACAGATCAGGTGGCGAGGCTGGAAAGTGAGGCCGATGCTATAAAACGAAATATCCGGAACCATCTGCCTAGGGGAGTCTTGATGCCTGTAGACAAGTTCCAGTTCCTTCAATACTTGAAGGAGCAGGACAAAGTAATGGATGAGGTGGAGGAAGCCCTGTTATGGCTTTCCCTTAGACCTGGGGGAGTACCCGCTTCATTAGCAGAGGATTTTCAGCATTTAGTAAACTCGGTGATCCCATCCATTGAAAAATTGTCCGTACTGGTGAATATGGCTACAGAGTTTTTTAGGAGCAGATCGGATCGCAAGAGGACAGAAATGAAGAGACTTGTCCAGGATATTCGCCAGCATGAAAAGGAGGCCGACTTTTTGGAGCGAGAATTGAAGCTCAGGATCTTTAACGAGATAAAAGACGTCCTTGTCGTGTTCCACATGGTTCGGCTGGTCGAAATTGTAGGCAACATTGCCGATCATGCACAGAATGCCTCGGATCGCATGCGGGCAATGATTGCCAGATGATGAAAAACGGAGAAAGGCCGCGCGACTATTGTATCCGGTGCGGGGAGTGTTGCCTCGGGTCAAGCCCAACACTGCAAATGGAGGATGTCCCGCTTATAAGGGAGGGGTATATTCAGAAAGGTGATCTTTATTCCATAAGGGTCGGGGAACCGGTACGGGATAATATTGAAAACAAGCTGATAATAACGGACAGAGAGTTAATAAAAGTTAGGGAAAAAAAAGATAGCCGCGGTTGCATCTATTACGATGAGGAGGCAAGGGCATGCAATATATATGATCACAGGCCTGCTCAGTGTGCCGCCCTTGCATGTTGGGATTCAACTGAATTCATGAAGGTGTACAAGCGACCCAAAGCGGACAGAAAAGCCATTGTATATGAAGAGGTCCTTTTGGCCATTATGGACGAACACGGCACGAAATGCAGCTATGGTAAACTTGACCGATTTGTGAGAGCGATCGAAAAAAAAGGAAACGAAGCTGTTGAAAGAATTCTGGAGTTGTTAAAATTTGACCATCACGTGAGAAATTTCACCTTAAAAAAGCTGGGTATTGATTCCGGTGAGATGGATTTTTATTTTGGCAGGCCCCTTACGGAGACCATCACCATGTTCGGCTTGGAGGTGGTCAGAGAGCCTGACGGATCGTTTTTCCTGACTAGTCTGGGTGAAAATGGTGCTTGATCAAAGGATCTCGATTTCCCTTAAAGAACGTTTTTTTCTTTCCAGGTATTGCCCGTCTTTTTCGGCCTTCATAACTAAGTCTTTTCCGAGCAATGCTGCACCGATAGCTCCTGTGAGTAACGGCTCGGACGGGACTGATACATGGTAACCCAGTTTATCGGAGAGCGCCTTAACCAGTCCCGCATTTTTTGCCACTCCGCCTGTAATAACTACTGTCTCTTCAACATTCAGCCTTTTCACCATCCTTGAGACCCTGCTTGCTAATGATTCGAGAACACCGGCAACCAAATCTCTAAGGGGAATACCCTCCGCTAATTTGTTAACGACCTCCTGCTCGGCAAATATGGTGCAGATGTTGCTTATTTGCGCAGGATTATCGCTTTGCAAGGCCAGTTCGCCCATTTCTTCAATATTAATTCCCAAGGCATCGGCCGTAATTTCCAGAAACCTGCCGGATCCGGCAGCACACTTGTCATTCATAACAAAATCTATCGGCCTGCCATTATCTATCTTGATTCCCTTGCTGTCCTGACCTCCAATATCAATAACTGTCTTGGCTTCAGGGAAAAGGTTCGCCACACCCTTAGCATGGCAGGTGATTTCAGTAACCTGTTTGTCCGCAAACGGGACATTAATCCTTCCATACCCTGTAGCCACGATATAATTTATGGATTCAAAAGCAAGGACAGCCTTATTTAAGGCCTCTTCCATGACCTTATTGGCTAACCTTCTCTGTTCAGGTCCTGTGGGTCCAATAACCGAAGAGATGATCCCGTTATTAATGATCACAACCTTGGTCATGGTGGACCCGATATCTATTCCTGCAAAATACTTCATTACTATACCAAGATGCTAATTTGTTTTACTTTGTTTCACCGATTCAAGCGTCTCAATAAAGGCATCAATCCTGTTTCTTGTATCAATCTCGGAGTAAGTGGTTATGTCAATAATATCGCTTTCCAGGACCAATGAAGGGAGTTCCCTGTTAGACTTCTTTTCACTTCCATCTTTCCCAAGCATCAGGACTGGGATTGGCTTGTATATTTTTGCAAGTTGATTCAATTGCCAGATCAGACCTAAATGCCAGGTCCTGCATGAAAATGCCTCGTGCATGACAACCCCCTCGATCTGGTAGTCTTCAATGTACTGGATAAGCCACTCCACATCAGGGTGGGATCCGGGCCTTTTTCTGGCCTGGTCATACCAGTATACCCAGTAGCCGAACCATCTCCAGGCAAGGCGTTCAATGGGGTCATTTGTGTCGGGCATATACATATTATAGATGGGTTGAATCATACGATAGGTAGTTTCTGCCGGAAAAACCGCTCCTTTACTGTTAAAATAAT
>CAZUHR010000278.1:0-4730 GCA_964620335.1 uncultured Desulfobacteraceae bacterium | reverse complement strand
CTTGCCAATCTCTTAGATTTCAAAAAATTTGGGAGATTAACAGCATATCTAAAAGAGATCACCGACAAAACTATTTTACGATCGCAATAATGCCCCTTAAATAAAACAAAGGTGCCTTATGAAAAGGCCACGACTACTTTTGATTTGTGGCTATTATCAATTTACGATACTTAAAATCAAACGGCCCTCAACAGTACCCTTTTTGATAGGATGCTGTTCCTGGCCCGTCGCCCGAGGGACATGTTCGGATACGTATCTGTAAACCTCGTCAATGGTAATCAGCCCGTCCTTGTCTGCATCTGCCTTACCCCTCAGTCCCTCAACCAGATAATAGGTGAAGACTCCGTGTTGGATTTCATCATTCTCGGCGCTGACCTCATTGGCTCCGCTTGCCGTTATTATGACCCTGCCTTTACCACTGGCAATCCTTTCCAAAAAGGCTTCAGAAATGTTGGCTCGTATATCTGTTACTCCAATGGTTCGGCCCCCGCTCGCACCACTGTAACAAGAGTCGGCAATGAAGACCAACCTCTCCGATCGTATCCGGCTAAAGATCCTTGAAATCTCTCCCATGGGTAAGGCTGTGGCATAAAGATCCTTCGGATCAGCATCATAAGGCAAAAGATATTTCTCCAACCCGTCGCCGTCCGGGCTCATCGCATCTTTTTCAGTGGCCCCGTGTCCGGCAAAAAAGATGATAACCATATCTTCCTTGCCCGCCCTGTTCTTTAGATGGGTCCCCAGCGTACTCCGCAATTTGGTGAGTGTGGCTTCCTGGTTAATGAGAAGATTGACATTTTCGGCCGGGATTTGGTTGTACTTTACCAGATGATTATAAAACAGTTTGGCATCATTAACCGCATATTTCAATTTGCGGATATTTGGATAGTTATTGATCCCAATGACCACGGCCCATATATTTTTCCGTCTTGCAACATAATGAACCGTCAGTGTCTTCTCACAGGTGAGATCGTCAGTATCAACAGCCAGTATCTTAAGCCTGTTTTCTCCTCTTTCAAGGGCGACGCGTTCCCTAAAATCAAGACGCGTTGGACTTTTCGTTACACTGACACCGCGATCTGCTTTCTTTTTGATTGGCTTACCATTTATGAAGATCTCCAGCCGCTTCAGGCCCTGGTCATCTTCAGCCACTCCTGAAAATGTGATTACCTTGACTTCAACTGTACTTCCCTCGTGCGGTGAGGCAATAACAATGACAGGTGGAGCCTTTGAGCCATGCTCCAATTTTACCAGCAGATCCTTCTCCGTCTTTTCTTTTTCCTCAAGTTCTTTGGCGAGAAGGCTCGATTTTCTCCTCTCCTCCTTTAATTCCTCTTTCATCCTCTCCAGTTGGTCAAGTCTTTCTGTGAGTTTGGCTAGTTTTGATTCTAATTGGGCGACCTTCTCTTGCTTTTCTGCCTTGACCGTGGCCGGTCCGGGCTGAATAACAGGTCTTTCCTCAGGCGTAGGTTTCACGTCCTGTTCCTTTTTTGGCTCAGGCTTTTCTTTCAATGCCTGTATTTCTTTCTCGGTCTCCTCTATCTCTTTTGAAGCCTTCGCTTTGGCCAGAGATAATTCTTTATATGTTATCGCTTGTGCAAGGGCATCAATAACTGCCTCGTTATTTTGATCCTTTGCTTTCATCTGCTCAAAGAAGTCCGCAATCTGAACATAATCCTCTTTCTGCCAGACAATAATATCCACCTTAAAAGAGCCCGTATTATGGTTATAATAATGAGGATTTAGTGGTTCTCCGTATACATCAACAGGCCCATCCTTTATCCCTAAATAAAGATTTCCTGAAGACCATGCATTTTGTGTGTATCCATTCACCAGCGATAATGGACAGAAGTATCTGTTTAAGACGCCTTCTTTTCCCCCGACCCTTGCCATTAAGGGCCAGCCATGTTCCGGCCGTACGTCATGGTATTTGTAATCAGCAGGAGCAGCACGTCCAAGTCCAGCCGGCCACAGGTCAATGCTGCCAATTGCCAGGATGGAATAAGTTTCACCTTGATTGATATATATCCCCGTATTCATCATACCCGGAATGTTTCCATTTAGCGTGATATGTTTATATTCCTTGACAATAGGTGGAAGGCCCTCGGGCATCTTGAGAACAGAAGTGGAGGTAGTAACACATCCTAACGCCATCAAAAAATGAAAAACAATAAGACAACCGAATACTATAAATAATTTATGCCTTTTCATGGTATACACCTTCATCAGATTTTTTCTTTAAATAAAATTGCAGACCTCCTGTCAGGAGATAGAGGGTTGTGCATTTTAAGGTGTTTCTACACTGGGAATCTCCAGTTAAAGGCTAGTGGATAGAGGGTAGGTATTTTTGTTAGTTTAGCGAGAGAAGGCATCTTAAGTCAAGAAAAATACCACTAAAATCAATTGCTTTGACCTTTTGATGGCGGAGGTTATTCCACGAGCAGAGCTTCTTGTGGGGAAGCATATGATCCGTACATAATGGTTTAATGCAAAAAGAACCGAATAGGACCGTTAAGTGGGCTTAAATCCGTTTTCAAAGCCTTCGGCGGCCCGCGTTTTCACATCTAATAACTCGTGAAACAGGGGAGTGAGCGCACCGAAGGCTATGGGAAGAAAAGGAAAACGGCCTTTGACTTGACCGAGCCGTTCGGCTGTAAGTTCATGGCCGAACAGCTCGTTGAGGTTTTCCAGCTACCTAGAAAAAACGCTAATTCAATTTCCCATCTGAACCGCAGTTAATTTCGGGATAATGACTATTATGACATCTTCGCCATTGATCAGTGTTCCATCCTCCAATTCCCCGGTCAGTTGCAGGATGATCACATCGCGATCCTCGACCTCTCCAAAAGTATTGACGATTTCCTGTTTGTCAAATTTAAGGGTGAGGTCCATATAGCCGTCAGCTCCATCCTCATTGCAATCAAAAGCATTTAGCTTGCCGATAAAGGGTTCATAGGGCGTTGCCACATCCTCCAAAGCCCAGCGTATGGGATTAACGCCGTTTAACTGAATAGAATCAGGATCAATCGTAGTGACATCGAAATCGGCGGTACCCAAGATGGCAACGGGTAATACCCCTTTGCTTCTGACATTGACGGGATTCGGACAGGATCCAGGTTTTATATCGACCGGAACGTCCACTGTTTCAGGAGCATCGGGCCCTGTTATGGTAATTATGGCAAAATCCAAGTCGTCAGTCATAAACTCCGGATTACCCGACGTGTCGAAGGTTGGCGTGCCTCTATAGTAGGCAATGATTTCAGCCTTATAGCCTTCATAATCTGGAAACTCGCCGATTGTTGTAAGGATAAAAGAAATTTCACCGGTCGGATCATGGCCGGATAAGTATTTCTTAGTCACCACGATAGTTCTACCTAACTCAGCTATGAAAGATGGATTTGTATCTAACTCATTGTGCCAGGGGCAGGATACTGTGTTAAAGAGTTCAAGGGTGCCGTTTCCGTAAAATGTTAGGTATTCAACAAAAGGGGTTGTTCCACTGTGTGTACTCATTAACTCTACAGTTTCTAGAATAGCACCTTCAAATACATAGCAACCGCCTTCAGCCAGGATCTCATTACCCGGCGCCCCTTCAGCCCCACCCCAAAGCTTTTCCGTCCAGGTTCCAGCACCAAAATCACCGTGCCTGGAATCCCAAGTCCCTGTATTGGGCTGTGAGTTTGCCGGCGCTACCAGGGCAACTCCTATAAGACAAATACAAAATATAAATGCTATCTTTTTCATTTTTTTCTCCTCTCTACTTGTATATCTAAATTATTTTCTCTCACCTATTTCGACTAAAATAGAATGCACCTTAGGCATATTGACTCAAAATTGTTCTTAATCATTCTTTCGGTAACTACACTGTCATGGGTTTTTGCTTTTTGAAGGTGGTGCTATAATGTGGCTATCTTTTGGGGTTTTTGACCTTTCATCCATTATATACTAAAATAAAGGTTTATCGGTCAATATAAATTGTAAAAGCTAATCTCCTACAAAAACATTTTATGGCCGAGATAATGCACCATGTATATTCGCGAAGCAACACCGAATGACAATGAAGAACTACAGCGTCTCCAGGCGCAGTGTCCGCAAGGTACCTCACTCATTGTTTCAACTGTCAATACACCTGACTTTTTTGCAAGGGCTAAAGCGTACGAATCTTACAAGGTTTATGCCGCGTGCGAGGGGGACACAATCATTGCATCACACGCCTGCGCGTTGCGGAACGCCTTTGTTAACGGCGAACTTAGTCGGGTGGGGTATTCATTTCAGACATTCGTCCACCCCAATCACCGGCAAAAGAAATTAGCAAAAAGACTTCTTCAACACATGGAGGATCACTTAATACAAAACGGTGCGGTGCTTGTTTACGGCTTGATCATGGAAAGAAATCTGCCTTCGATTAACCTTGTTGAAAGCCTGGGTTTCAGATTACAACGCGAGCTTATCATGCCGGGCATTGGAATCCGAAAGGAGATGGCCTTACAGTCCAAGGAAAAAATCAGACCCGCAGGTTTGAACGACCTGGAAAATATAGCGGCATTGTTAAACGAAACCTGGAAAAACCACGAAATGTATGAACCGGCTTCGGCTGAGTCTTTGGCCCGATTCATCAGCCGGACCCCTGGATTCTCTATGGAAAATTTGCTTGTTTTAGAAGATAAGAGAGAGATCTTGGCCTGCTTAGGTTTTTGGGACTGGAGCCAGGTAATGAAACTCACTTTGAA
>CAZUHR010000277.1:0-4745 GCA_964620335.1 uncultured Desulfobacteraceae bacterium | reverse complement strand
ATGAGATCAATCTGGACTATATCCTTCACAAGAGTGGAAATCAGTGGAATATAATTAATGTTGTTGCCAACGGAGTTAGCGATCTATCACTGAAGCGCACAGATTACACCGCCTTTCTCAAAAAGAAGGGGTTTAACAGTTTCATTGATAAGCTAAACGAGAAGATCTCATGTTATGCGCAGTAGCCTGTTGTAAATGTTGCAGATTATTTGATACCATCCGGGTTAACCGGTTGGATGTGCTACGCAATTAAAGTCTTTCTTTTGTGTTGCCTTCTGTGAAGGAATTTGGTATAAGGCATTAATTTTGCCGAAAAAACCAGCCGCCATGACAATGAATATGAAACTCATTCAGGCATGTTCCTAATGTATTTAAAAGGACACATTACGAGACATAACAGGTGATAACTTCTTTCGATAAACAGCTTGATCGCTCTATAGCTAGGGCCAGCCATTTCCTCATGAAGCACCAGCATCCAGATGGATACTGGTGCTTTGAATTAGAGGCCGATTGCACAATTCCTGCCGAGTACATCCTTATGATGCACTTTATGGGCGAGATTGATGAGCACGTTGAGACCAAAATAGCAGCTTATTTGCGCGCTCACCAGTGTGAGGACGGTGGCTGGAATCTTTTTTACGGCGGAGACTCTGAAATTAGTTGTTCGGTAAAGGCGTATTATGCCTTGAAGTTGGCTGGGGACAGTCCGGATGCATCCCACATGGTGAAGGCAAGGGAATGGATCATAGCCAACGGGGGTGCATCCCATGTCAATATGTTAACTCGATATACCCTTGCGCTTTTTGGTCAGATTTCTTGGGTCAGTGTGCCTTTTCTGCCCGTAGAAATTATGCTTATGCCCAGGTGGTTTCCCTTTCATTTCGACAAGGTATCCTATTGGTCGCGTACTGTAATGATTCCACTGTCAGTCTTATATACTCTTAAGCCGAAGGCCAAGAATCCACAGCGGATTCATATCCGTGAACTATTCACCACGCCGACGGAGCAGGAAAAGGCTTGCTTTCCTTTTCGTTCCCGTTTTAACCGGGCAATCCTCGTTCTGGAGAGAACAGGTCGTAATCTTGAGCCGTTCATTCCAAGAACGATACGCAGGCATGCCCTGAAGAAGGCCAAAGAGTGGATATTGAAACGCCTTAACGGCACAGACGGCCTTGGCGCCATTTTCCCTGCAATGGTCAATGCCTTGGAGGCGTTAGCCAGTCTGGGATACCCTGAGGATCATCCTTATCGAGTAAGCGCAAAGAAGGCCATCGACAATCTCCTCGTCGTGGGTGAAGAATCAGCTTACTGCCAGCCGTGCTTATCGCCTGTTTGGGATACCGCCCTGAGCAGCTTGTCCTTGCTTGAGGCCGTTGATGGCACGGGCAGGGAGCAAATATTTAAGGCTTTGGACTGGCTTAAAGACCGGCAGGTGCTTGACGGAAATGGTGACTGGCGAAGGGCCCGGCCGGATCTGAAAGCAGGAGGGTGGCCCTTCCAGTTCAGGAACGAACATTACACAGATCTTGACGACACCGCTGTGGTGGCCTGGGCCATGCATCGCGCGCACCGTGAAAGGTATCGGGAAGAGATACGGCGCGCTGCTGACTGGATTTGTGGTATGCAGTCAAAAAATGGCGGCTTTGCCTCTTTTGATGCAGATAATACTTGTCATTATCTCAACGATATCCCTTTTGCTGATCACGGAGCGCTTATCGATCCGCCGACAAGTGATGTGAGCGCTCGCTGCGCTATTCTGCTCTCGCTTCTTAGGCAGGATGGCAGGCAGCCGGTACTGGAGTCATGCCTTGAGTACCTCCGAAAGGAACAGGAGCCGGACGGTTCCTGGTTCGGGCGCTGGGGAACCAATTATATCTATGGAACGTGGTCGGTGCTGGATGCATTGGAAGTAGCCGGTGAGAGACCTGAGCAGCCGCATATCCAACGTGCTGTGGCCTGGTTGAAGCGAATGCAGCGCCCGGACGGCGGCTGGAGCGAGGGATGCTGTACTTACTATGGTCCAACATCATCGGCTTCAAGGGATTGGGAGAGCACATCATTTCAGACCGCTTGGGCCATGCTTGGGCTGTTGTCTGCAGGGGAGGTTGATTCTCCCGAGGTACGACGGGGAGCCGAGTATCTGATGCGTTCCCAACAAGATGACGGCTCGTGGAAGGATATGTCTTTTACTGCTCCTGGTTTTCCCCGTGTGTTCTATTTGAAATACCACGGGTACGACAAGTATTTTCCCTTGTGGGCTCTGGCACGGTTTCGTAACCTCCGGCACAGAGGAACGGCTTGACAGTTCTTGGAGTTGTAGTAGCCCTGGAAATAGAGGCCCGTGGTCTGGTTGAAAAATCGGCAATTCAGGGGGGTTCGGCCTGCTTGCCTGAAGGGATAATCGTAATAATCTCTGGGAATGGCGCGGAGAAGGGACGGCATGCTGCCAAGAATCTGTTGGGAAAAGGGGCAACAGCCTTGGTCACATGGGGAAGTGCGGGTGGCCTAGACCCTGCGCTTTTGGCAGGCAGCCTGGTTCTTCCTGAAAAAATACTTTTACCAAGCCAAACAGTCTTTGCCGTAGATGTCGCATGGCACAGACGCCTTTCTGGTTGCCTTAGTGAGCACTTAAAACTTCACACCGGACCTTTGTTTCAAAGTCCTACCATCCTCACCAATCCTTTAGATAAGGATAATTTATTCAGACAACATAATGCAATTGCCGTGGATATGGAAAGCGCTGCCGTGGCAACTGTGGCGCAGCAGGAAAAGGTGCCTTTTATAGCAATAAGATCAGTTACCGACACGGCAGATATGATCATTCCGGTCAGCGCGCTCGAAGCCACTGACGAACATGGCAGATTGCGGATTTGGCGCCTGTTTAAAAGCCTGGCCCGGAATCCTGAAGAGTTTCCCCTTATGTTTCGCCTTGGACGAAACTTTTATGCTGCCCTGAATACCATGGCGTCGGTTCGGCGAATTGCCGGCAAAAAACTCATGGCCCCATAAGCTCATTTTTGCGGAGTTCATTGCTGGAACTTGGATTACACAATAGTGTAATAGTTAAAATGAGTTGATTAAATCTTTGAAAATCATGTCCTGTGAGACGGTGTCACAATCCCTCCTGGTCATTGCGAGCGAACAAAGGAAGTGCGGCAATCCCTTTAATTTTCTAATGGAGGAGAACACCAAGAGGTGATCAAAAGTAGCACAGATATATTGGGCAGAGTCCTCTCCCGTTGGGTAGACGCGGTTGTTAGGTTCGCCCCTTGGGTGTTGATTGCTGTAACTGGAGTAACAGGGCTACTCTTGTATTATACGGTTAACAACCTCGGCATCAGTACTGATACTGCAGACATGCTGTCTGAGTCGGTTCACTTTCGCCGTTTTCAAAAAGAGTATAGACGTGAATTCCCTCAATACGACAATACCATGCTGATAGTGATAGACGGAGATACTCCCGATATCGCCCATGATGCTAGTGCGGCCCTTGTAAGCCGCCTAAAACGTGAAACCGATCTATTTCAAACCGTATATTTTCCAGCGGGAGAAGAGTTTTTCCAGGAACACGCACTTTTGTATCTGAGCCCATCAGAATTAGAAGACCTAGCCGATAACCTGGCAAAGATCCAGCCATTTTTTGCAAAATTGACCCAGGATCAGAGCCTCCGCGGTCTTTTTTCCATGATGCGTGAGGCCGTTAAAGCGGTCATTGAGGGAGAGGACATAGATTTATCGCCCCTATTTGAAAGGATAAATGAAGCAATTGTGGCAGTGCTCAACCAGAGATTCTATGAGCTATCATGGTTGGAGTTGATGCGTGGAAACAGGTCAGAACCAGACGATCGGCGGAGCTTTATTGTGGTTCAGCCGTGGCTCGATTATAGTACTCTGATTCCGGCGAAGGCTTCTATGAGGGCTGTGCAGGGTTTCGCCCGAGAACTCAAGCTAAACGCCGATAATGGGATACGGCTTCGCATAACCGGGGATGTTGCCCTAGAATATGAAGAGATGCAAAGTGTCAGCCGGGGAGCTGTGATAGCTGGCATACTTGCCCTGGTTTTGGTAGGTGTGGTCCTTTTTGTCGGTCTTGGCTCTCCGCGGCTGGTTTTTGGCACACTGGTTACTTTAGTAATTGGGCTTATCTGGACTGCAGGATTCGCCACAGCCGCTGTGGGCCACTTAAATATGATCTCGGTCGCCTTTGGAGTTTTGTACATTGGCTTGGGGGTTGATTATGCTATACATTTCTGCCTGCGCTATAAGGAATTGATTGGGCAGGATAATACCTGTTCAGTAGCCATCAGCCTTACTGCCAAAGACGTCGGAAGTTCCCTGGTGCTGTGCGCCTGTACAACAGCAATCGCTTTCTATGCCTTTATTCCTACCGTATTCGCAGGAGTTGCCGAGTTGGGTATGATCTCAGGGACTGGTATGTTCATTGGTCTATTTGCCAATATGACCATACTGCCGGCACTGCTAAGCCTTATGCCTTTTTCCCGGAAACATATTTCTCGCGAAAGGACCCCCGGGCGACTGCTCGGCGCCCTCTTGGCCCTGCCGGTGAGCCACACTGTCGCAATCCGCATCGGGGCACTGATAGTGGGTGTGGGTGCACTACTCCTCCTGCCTCAGGTCAAATTCGACCGCAATAGCCTGAATCTCAGGGATCCTGAAAGCGAGTCTGTTTCTACATTCAGAGAGCTACTTGCTCAGGGAAAGGCTTCACCTTGGAGCCTCAAGGT
>CAZUHR010000276.1:0-4752 GCA_964620335.1 uncultured Desulfobacteraceae bacterium | reverse complement strand
GGACACCCTTTACCCAACTAGCGAATCTTTGCGGGCTTCCGGCAATTTCCGTTCCTCTTTACTGGACAACCGAGGGGCTACCTTTAGGGGTACAATTCATTGGACCTTTCGGAAATGAAGCCGTGCTGTTCCGATTAGCCGGACAGTTGGAAAAAGCCCAGCCTTGGTTCGACAGGAAACCAGAACTGACAGCCTAACAAACATCCCTGTATTTGCATGTAATGAAATGTGGATCTATATTATAATTCTTGCTGTCATTTGGGTTGGATTACTAATCCCAGTGGTTCAGGAACGTCGCGCCTGGATTGCCTATGCACACGGTGGAACCGCTCTATTCTTTACTTCATTGCTACTTAATCTTGGTCTCCATCAAACAGGAGATATTGCCGATATTGTATGGTTGGAAATCATCGGTTTTGTTCTTTTCATCCCTGCCGCCATTCTAATTGCATCCGCAATAGCTGCTATTACACATGGCGATCTGGTTAATACCGGAATGATGAGTATTGTTCGGCACCCCATGTATCTTGGAACAGCTATCGCGGCTTTTGCTCTCATTTTAGTCTTCCAATCTATCGTCTCTATAGTCTTGTCTGTCATAGCAATAGCGCTCCTATGGATTGCATCCAAAATTGAGGACGATTATAACATAGAGCGATTTGGCGATATTTACAAAGAACATATGGCACGTGTTCCTCGGTGGAATGTTTTTAATGGACTGAGAAAAGGATAGGCCATCGGAAGCAAGACGAAAGGAAGCAAGATGAAGAGGATATGTTTGATTGGCGCCTTTGATACCAAGGGTCCGGAATATGCGTTCGTTCGCGAGCAGATACTCGCCAGAGGACATAAGGCGCTCACCGTCAACACCGGAGTCTTGGGGTCAACAGATCTATTCCCTGTAGACGTGGACGCGGACAAGGTGGCCGAAGCCGGTGGCGGCAGCCTGAAACAGCTTCAAGAAAAGAACGATCGCGGCGAAGCAATGAAAATCATGTGCATGGGGGCGGCGGCAATCATAAAGTCGCTGTACCATGAGGGGAAAATTGACGGCATCATAGGCATGGGCGGTACAGGCGGAACAACCGTTGTCACAGCCGCAATGCGTGCCCTGCCGGTCGGTATCCCCAAGGTGTGCGTGTCGACCGCCGCATCGGGTGATGTGGCAGTCTATGTTGGAACAAAGGACATAACGATGATTCCTTCCATCGTGGATGTGGCGGGCATCAACCGTGTCTCGAGAATCATCTTCTCGCGCGCGGCCGGTGCGATATGCGGCATGGCGGAAGCCAACATACCGGAAAGCGAGGAGGACAAGCCAGTTATCACTGCGTCAATGTTCGGCAACACGACTGAGTGTGTCAACGCCTGTATGGATAAGCTCTCTGCGAAAGGCTACGAGATCCTTGTCTTTCACGCCACCGGAACGGGCGGCAAGGCCATGGAAAGCCTTGTGAAAGAAGGCCTGGTAGACGCGGTGCTGGACATAACAACGACCGAATGGGCCGACACAGTTTGCGGCGGAGTATTCGACGCCGGCCCTGCACGGTTGGATGCAGCCGGGCAGATGGGAGTACCACATCTTATCGTACCAGGGTGTGTTGACATGGCGAACTTCGGCGGGATGGATACCGTGCCCGAGAAATACAAAAAAGCTAAACGCACGTTCTATGAGTGGAATCCATCTGTTACGCTGATGCGTACGAATAAGGAAGAGAACGAGAAGATGGGAAAGGTATTCGCGGAAAAGGCGAATGCGGCAAAAGGGCCGGTTGCTTTTCTCATTCCTCTCAGGGGAGTGTCCATTCTCGACGGTGATGGTCAGCCCTTCTGCGACCGCGAGGCGGACAGGGCCATGTTCGAGACAATCAAGGCCCATCTAAATGAAGGCATCCCGGTTGTGGAAATGGACAGGAACATCAATGATCCGGAGTTCTCGGCAAAGGCGGTCGAGATGATACTGGACTTAATCAAGCGAGGAAAGGGGGACAGCTAAAAGCAACGCCGCTGAGATTGTCGTTCAATGCCGGAAAAATAAAGGATGCAGAAATATTCGGCTAAGAATAGGTAACAAATGAGACGTAAACCCGAAATGGGGAGAGACGATACATCAGGTGGAAAAATGCATCAACACAGAGGAAAATTCACAGAAGGCCTTATTGACAACGAACTGATACTGAAAGCACTCAATATTAAGCCTGGACAAACAATACTTGATGCGGGTTGTGGCAATGGATATATGTCCAAAGTGTTTTCAAAGGAGGTTGCAAAATCCGGAAAAGTTTATGCCCTGGACCAGGATAAATACTTTATAAAAATCCTTAAAAATGCAACTCAAGGAACCAATATCGAAACAATAGACGGAGATATAACGAGGCCAACCCAGATCGATGAATCATGCGTAGACTTAATTTATTTATCGACAGTGATACACGCCTTTTCCCAACAGCAAATGCAGGGCTTTTTGCGGGAGGCACAACGCCTTCTAAAACCAGATGCTTTGCTGGCAATTGTTGAGATAGAAAAGAAAGAAACACCATTTGGCCCTCCCTTGGAATTAAGGTATTCCCCTGAAGAGCTAAAGGAAATAGTTCCTCTGGTTCCTTTAAATACGGTGCAAGTGGGGGAACACTTTTATATGCAGATTTTCCAAAACATGGGAGAGAGAAGCGTCACCACTTTCGATACCGGAAATCCATGATTGATAAAAACTATCATTAGTATTACTATTACCGGTATTACAGATTACCGGAGGTGCAATCATGAGAGTTACAATAAAAGGGCAAGTTACAATTCCACAGGAAATCCGCGAAAAACTAGGAATAACCCCTGCCGTTGAAGTTGATTTCATAGAAGAGAAAGATCGAGTTTATTTGGTGAAAAGGAAAGGCCAACCAAAAAGAACTTATAAATTCAATAAATTGAGAGGGATAGCCAATGTTAAAATGACAACTGATGAAATAATGGCTCTTACAAGAAGGGACAAATGAAAGGGGTTTTAGTTGATTCGAATGTCATTCTGGATGTTTTCCTCGATGATTTGAAATGGGCCGATTGGTCTGTATCCAAATTAGAGGAATACAGCGATCACACATCATTATATATCAATTCAATAATCTATTCTGAGATATCGATTGGGTTTAAGTTAATAGAGGATTTGGAGTCTGCAATTAACAAAGCCGGCTTCCAACTATTGGAAATTCCAAAAGAAGCGCTATTTTTAGCTGGAAAAGCTTATATCAAATACAAAAGAAAAAAAGGTGCGAAAAGGACTCCATTGCCTGATTTTTTTATTGGTGCGCAAGCAGCAGTATTAAATTTAGACCTATTAACCAGGGATGCTTCAAGATATCAATCATACTTCCCAACTGTAAAATTAATAACACCATAGGAATTTGATAGGCATTGTATCGGTTAGCTGCGTACGGAAAAGGGGACGCCCACTTCATATTTACAGTTTTAAATAAGTGCCTGTTTGGTTCTTTAGATGGGGGTCGCCTATAAGCTTGTCGAAATGGAGGTTACTGGGACTTTTCCTCATCAGCTCTCTTTTCCATCTCCAAGCCTTTCTTTTTTAAATTGAAAAGCTCCTTCCTTAAGCTTCTTACCTTCAGGGCTTTGCTTGCCAGTTTGGGCAAGGTGAGAACCGCAACGATGGCGCCACCAATTACCGCGGAATATATAATCAGTTCAGCCTGGGAAAGCTGAACTTTCCAACTGAAAAAGGCCAGTGTGACAGGCTCGCTGTTTTGTACGATAGCAATGATAATGACGAGCAGCATAAAAAACGTGATAATGATTGATAGCATCATGGTCTCCCTCCTTTTATATAGTTATTCTTAGCAGAAGAAACAGCTTGAGCCTTGCTAATCCATAATAATCCTCTTTTTATATTATCAACTAATATCCCAGGAACAAAAATTAGTCCTCGGTGTCGATCATACGTATTTTCAAAGGTTTCGCAGCATCGAGATGGACATCCTGCTGGGGAAAAGCAATGACAATCCCTGCTTCCCTGAAAAGATCATCGATGCGGAACCTTATAGCGCTTTCAATGAGACGCCGTTCGATTATTTGGTGAATAGTTATCCAGAAGTAGACCTCGAATACGAGGGCATTGTCTCCAAAATCATGGAACAGGACAAACGGAACCGGTGTTTTGAGCGTTTTTTTCTCTTCCATCACGGCCCTGATCATAAGTTCTTCCACTTTGCGCACAGGAGAACCGTAAATCACGCCCGCAGTCACCTTCGTTCTGATCCTACGATCCGAGAGGGTCCAGTTGGTTATATTCTTCTCCAAGAAGCTGCTGTTAGGTACTAGAATATGAATATTTTCGCCCGTACGTACGCGGGTGCAGCGTGCACCGATTTCCTCAACCTTGCCCACAATGCCTTCCAGTTCTATCAGGTCTCCTATATTGATGGGGCGCTCTGCCATCATAATAAATCCGCTAATGAAATTATTAATAAGGTTTTGGGCGCCAAAGCCGATGCCTATGGCAATGGCACCGCCCAGAAAAGCGAAGGCCGCAAGAGGGATATTGACGATGCGCAAGGCAAAGAGCAATATCAGGAGATAGGCCGTGTAGGTTAATACCTTTTGGACGGCGGAAGCTGTTGTTTCCTTGAAGTTCGCGTAACTCAGGAGACGGGTGCCGATCATCCGAAGAATATACTTGGCAGCCAGAAAGCCGATAATGAGAATGGCCAGGGCAACGATCAATTTCCTGACCGTCACCGCATTATTGTC
>CAZUHR010000275.1:0-4753 GCA_964620335.1 uncultured Desulfobacteraceae bacterium | reverse complement strand
TTTGGGTTGGCAGGGACAACCGCATGCCCATTGGTGAGAATGAAACAGGATCAAGCGCGGCATTACCCATATGGATAGAATATATGAAAAATTAAGGGAACACTCAGCTGTCAGGAGTCAGATTAAAATTCAAGATTAGCGGCTAAAAATTCATTTTTGCCTATTGCTATTACAGCTAATTCAACCAATAAATGCGAGAAAAGATGCTCGTTAAACAGAAGTTGGAAAAAAATATTGAGGTTTTGATTTTTTTATTTTAAATTGAAGAACACTGGGATTGGATGTGAGATAGTTAATTGCAAACTGAATAAATACTAAGGAGGTATTATTATGAAAAAGAAGTCCTTGATGATGTTATTTGCTGTTATGATCAGCTTCCTTCTGGCCGGGTGTGCCGCCCAGATGGCGCAGACCCCGACAACTTTTAAGCCCTTTGATCTCAACCCACCGGTAAAGGCGGGACAGTATGTGCAGAAGGTTAACACCTTTTTGGTAATCCTGGACGCTTCCGGTTCCATGACAGAACCCTATAAGGGACAGGCAAAGGTACTTTTGGCCAAGGACATGGTGAGCCGAATGAACCTGACGATTCCAGATATGAAACTAACCGGCGGCCTCAGGGTTTTTGGAAGAATTGCCCGCCCGTTAAGCCTGCAGGACGATCCTATGTATAGCCTGACAGGATATAAAAGTGACCTGATTTACGGTCTGACACCCTATTCAAAGACAGGATTAGAAGAGGCCCTAAAGGTTGTCAAACGGGCCGGTGGCTTTACGCCCTTGGATAGTGCTATCGACGCAGGGAGAGGTGATCTGGAATATGTTGCCGGATATATGGCGGTCATTATTTTCAGCGATGCCAAAGACGTGGGAAATGGCCCGGTGCTGGCCGCCAAGAAGATGAAGAAACAATTCGGTGACAGGGTTTGCATTTATACGGTACTAATCGGAGACGACCCTGCGGGTAAAAAAATCATGGAGAAGATCGCCCAGGAAGGAGGTTGCGGGTTTTCGGTAACCGCGGAAGATATCGCCTCCAGTAGGGATATGGCGGATTTTGTAAAAAGAGTCTTTCTGACCAAGGTTGAGAAAAAGAGATGGGTATTCCAGAGTGTTCATTTTGATACGGACAAGTATGATATTAAACCACAGTATTACAAGATTCTGGATGAAGCCGTGTCTATTTTGAAGAAGAATCCGTCTATAAAGTTGGAGATTCAAGGACATACGGACAGCCGAGCGCCAAAGGAATATAACCAGACACTTTCGGAAAATCGCGCCAAAGCTGTCATGGAATATCTGGTCAATAAGGGAATCAGTCCCAGCAGGCTTGCTACCGTGGGATACGGATTATCCAGACCTATAGCGCCCAATACAACTCCCGAGGGTATGGCCAAGAACCGAAGAGCGGAATTAAAGCAAATTAATTAGCCAAAAAGGTTCACAAGGCAAATTTCTTTTGTATGTTACCGGAAAGGGTACCTGATGCCCTTTCCGGTACATTTAAAATCAGGCTCAGTCATTTGCCCGTCCAAATTTATTTAAACTTCTGGTGACAAGGGGGAAGGCTATGAAAATTTATAGAATCCTCATCCCTGCCCTTCTTATTGTCTGTCTTACCCTACCTACCCCTTCGGCTTTTTCTGAGATTGGAGATTTATTTAAAGGTGTTAAGGGTTTTCTGGGAGGGGGAGAACTGTCTGAAAACAAAATTATTCAGGGACTTAAGGAGGCCCTTGAGATCGGTACGAACAACGCGGTGGAGACCGTCTCAAAGGTGCATGGATATTATAAGGACCCGAATATTAGAATCCCATTGCCCGGTCCGGTCAAAAAAGTAGAGAGTATCCTGAGGGGTGTAGGATATGGTTCCCAGGTTGATGCGTTTCTATTGAGTATGAACAGTGCAGCCGAGAAGGCGGCCCCGGAGGCCAAGGCCCTTTTCTGGGATACCATCAAGGAGATGTCTTTTAGTGATGCACGTAAGATCCTGAATGGAAGAGACAATGAGGCTACCCTTTATTTCAAGGAAAAGACACAGGATAGGCTTGCCCAGACCTTCAAGCCAATTGTCCACACAACTATGTCCGAAGTCGGTGTTACACGTTCTTACCAGGCCCTGGATGCAAAGGTGCGGAGCATCCCCTTTGCGGGTAACTTGAGTTTTGATCTGGATAAATATGTTACAAACGGGGCGCTGGATGGTCTTTTTTTCATGTTGGCCGAGGAAGAGCGTAAGATTAGACAAAATCCGTCTGCGAGGGTGACCGATCTGCTAAAGGAGGTGTTCGGAAGCAAACGCTGACAGCCGGAATACAGGGCTGCCGGCGCATTATTAGAGTGTTTGTATGACATAATTGGCGAAATTAAGTAAAGGATTTTTTTTAGGAAAGTGCTCGGGAGCCGGGAGCCAGAATTTCGGATTCTGTATTCTGGCTCCTGAATTATGACTCCTCACCAGCGCAAAACCCGGAGGTGGATCATGAAAAAGGTTATTAAATGGACATCAATCGGAATAGGGATCCTGGTCTTACTTGTAATTGCCGCCCTCATTATTGTCCCCATGTTTGTGGACATTCAGAAATATAAGCCGGAGATTGAACAGAAGGTCTCGGAGGCCGTGGGCAGGCCTTTCACAATAGGCGGGGAACTAAAACTTTCACTTTTTCCCTGGGCAGGGATAGCTTTCTCCGACCTTCACTTGGGGAACCCGCCCGGTTTTGAGGAAAAGGATTTTGTTTCGGTGAATTCATTCGATGTAAAGGTAAAACTCATCCCACTTATTTCCAAGGATATCCAGGTTGAACGATTCGTATTAAAAGGCCCCAGGATTGCCCTGATAAAAAGCAAGGCCGGAATTGGAAACTGGGAGGGCATTGGAAAACCATCAAAAAAAGTCCCGGAAAAAGATCGTGAGAAGAAGACAGAGAAACCCGGGACCAAAGCAGGAGAAGGCATTCCTCTAAAGTCCCTTGCCGTGCGGAAATTTGCCATCACGAAGGGATCTGTCTTATGGATTGATCACACCAAAGGCGAGCGCAAGGAAATTTCGGATATAACCCTCCACCTCAAGGATGTATCATTCGACAATCCGATCAAAATTGAATTTTCAGCCCTTCTGGACGGAAGGCCATTGGCTCTCAATGGCAGTGTGGGGCCTGTTGGGAAGGACCCCGGCAAAGGGACCGTTCCTTTAGATTTTACGGTTAAGGCCTTGAAGCAAATAGATATGGTTCTAAAGGGCCAGATAGTAAACCCGGCAACCAGTCCACAGTTCGATCTTGTTATACAGGTCTCGCCGTTTTCTCCGCGCAAGCTGATGAAAGCCTTGGATCAAGCCTTTCCAGTAGCAACGGCCGATCCAAAGGCCTTGACCCGTGTAGCCCTGAAGACCAGCCTGAAGGGTGACCAGAAAAATGTTTCCATATCAGACGGGGCCCTGGACCTGGATGAATCAAAACTGAAATTTACACTCAAGGCCAGCGAGTTTTCAAAACCCAACATCATGTTTGATCTTAATCTTGATAAAATAGATCTTGATCGTTATCTGCCGCCCCCCAGCGACAAAAAAGGTGCTGAAGATAAGAAAGCGGCCAAGGCTCCTGCGGTCAAAAAGAAAATCGACTATGCTCCTCTTAGAAAGCTTGTTCTTGACGGCACCATCAGGGTGGGAAGCCTCAAGGCAAGCAATGCCCAGATCCAGGATATTTATTTGAAGGTGGTGGGTAAAAACGGGAACTTCACTTTGGATCCTTTGAACCTTAAGCTTTATCAAGGTGATGTAACTTCCAAAGGTGTCCTGAATGTGCAGGGGGATACCCCTAAAAACAACCTGAATCTTGATGCCAAAGGTATACAGGTAGGACCTCTTCTTAAGGATGTTATGAAAAAGGACTTTTTGGAGGGGACTTTTAAGGCAAAGGTGTCTGTAAGCATGCAAGGAGATGATCCTGACAGGATCAAGAGTACCCTGAACGGAACTGGGGACCTGGTTTTTACGGACGGGGCCATTGTTGGGATCGATCTGGCGGGAATGGTCCGGAACATAAAGGCCAAATTCGGCATGGGAGAGGCGGGAGGACCGAAGCCTCGTACCGATTTCTCAGAGCTTCACTCTCCCTTTACAATTACCAATGGTGTGGTTAACACCCCCAATACGACTATGAGTTCACCACTATTGCGCGTGGAGGCTAACGGGAATGCCGATCTGGTTAAAGAGACCCTGGATTTCCGGGTGGAGCCCAAGGCCGTTTTCACACTCAAGGGACAGGGAGATACTAAGGAACGTTCAGGTATCATGGTCCCTGTTCTGGTAACAGGAACCTTTGATTCCCCGAAATTCCGTCCAGATCTTAAGGGTATGATCAAGGGACTTACCGAAGGAGTTTCAAAGCCGTCAGATCTGAAGAAACTACTGCCAGGTCAGGGTGGGCAAGAGACCGGATCAAAACCCGTGGAAGAGAAGGTCAAAGGTCTGCTCAAAAGTCTGCCTTTTGGCAAGTAATTTTCGAGGACCTTTTCCGCGATGCCACTTTCCTCAAGGCGTTATCTATTCCTTTTGGAGTGGGTGGCCAAATATATACGCGGTTTCCCAACGAGCCTGCAAACTCCCATTAAGTCTGTGGTCTAAACCGCATATATTTGGCCACGGCAAAGTTAGGTGGTATTCTTTTTGAGATAACGCCTTTTGGAAACCCGCACCGCCTCAAGAAAAATGAAAGAATCACTATTGATTCCAAAACTTTTGAACAAT
>CAZUHR010000274.1:0-4762 GCA_964620335.1 uncultured Desulfobacteraceae bacterium | reverse complement strand
GCCAGAATCTGGTCCCAGCCCCTCCGGCCATTATGACAGGATAAATTTCCATACACTTTCCCCGTTTAGCCTAATCAACTATTAAGGCTTTTTCTTCTTCTCTTTCGAGAATTTCTCTACCTTCAAGGTCTATATCTATCGCATTTTTTCTTGATACTGTGAGAATAATATTACCCTTTTTGAACAGAATAGACCAGGTTCCACTTATGTTCCCACGATAACTTGCGCTCTTTGCCCTTAACGTCAGTTACATAAAACACATCTCTTTTATTAGGCGTTAGATTTTCGGCAAAAATTTGGTATATCAAGGACTTACCATTGACTGCCATCTAAAACATTATTCTTAATCTGCCACGCAAACACGATTTCTCCCCTCATGCTTTGCCTTGTAAAGGGCAACATCCGCCCGGCCAATAAGTGAATCCACACTATCTTCCAGTTCCAAACGTAAGGCGACTATCCCAAAGCTGGCGGTAATCCGCACTGATTTTGAGCCATCAGGCAGCATGATCCTCATGTCCTCAATACTTCGACGCATTCTTTCCGCAACTATCCGGGTCTGAGGTTCACCTGCATCCGGCAAACAAATAACAAACTCCTCCCCTCCATATCGTCCCACAAAATCATACGGTCTGGACGATTCCATCAATTGACTGACAAACCTTTGAAGCACAAGATCTCCCACCTGATGACCATGCCTGTCATTGACTCTCTTGAAATGATCAATGTCAGAAAGTATGAGAGAAAGGGGCAAATTGTCCCGGAAGGATCTACTAATCTCCTGTTCCATCCTTTCCATAAATGCCCTTCTATTAAGCACTCCTGTCAAAGAGTCGGTGGAAGCAAGCCGTAATATCCGGCGCTCCAGATCAATAATCCTTTCACCTATCTTGACACGATATTTCAATTCATCCCTGTTAAAAGGTTTGGTTAAGTAATCATCCGCCCCTGCCTCCAACCCCGTGATAACGTCTTCTTTTTTCCCCTTTGCCGTCAGAATGATAAAGTAGGTGTATTCGGCCCTTTCCACTTCCCGGATTTTTCGGCATAGTTCAAGTCCGTCCATATCCGGCATTATCCAGTCCGAAACGACAAGACTCGGGGCTTCCGGCTCCTGAAGCAATTCCCATGCCTCACGGCCGTTACTTGTAATCAAGACATCGTATCCCCACTTGCGCAGGAAAGACTCTAACAAGCGCCTGGAAACCGCATCATCCTCAGCAATCAGTATTTTCACTTTTCATCCCTGCTATAGCTTCTTTTAATGCAGCTTCGAGGTCCTTCATTTGCTTTTCAAGTTGTGATAGTGCTGCATCTGCTTCCTCCAATCTTTCTTCCCTTCCGATGACCTCCAATTTCAAATAGACACTCATTTTGTCATTAGGGTGTCCGTAATCGTATTTCTTAATTCCTCCAGCACAAAAGGTTTGGCCATGATGGCTTCGACGCCATGTTGCTTTAACTTGGCAAGATTTTCATCTGTTGCATTGCCGGTTATGATAATAATCCGAGTGTCGGGGCTGGTCTGCTTGATCTTCTCTGCCAAGTTAAAACCATCAAGTTGCGGCATGAGAAGGTCCAGGAGAACAAGATCGGGTTTTGAACCTCCAATATAAAGGGCGGCATCCAAAGGATTGTTGAAGGTATTAAGCTGGTACATGTAGGGCATATCACCACTTGAAAAGAAATTTTTTAGCAGACCCAGGATATTGTCATCATCATCAACGGCCACTACCTGTTTCTTTGTATCTGTTTTGAGGAAATCAGGAATGGTCATGCCCTGTTCACTTAAGAAGTCCCTCAGATCCTGCTTTGTAACCTTGTACCTTCCTCCAGGAGTTCGAGCCGCTTTCAGCGCCCCCTTCTTTATCCAGTTTGTGACCGTCACCCGGTGCACACCCAAGATTTTTGCCAGATCGATTGATGAATAGCTCTCATCAAAAATACCCATATTTTCTCCTTTCCCGCATAAGCCATGTTGCCGGGGCAATAGCCATTTAAATCTAAAAATTAGCTATTTAACTCGTCGGCTGATACGGCGGTCTCACTTTTTAATACTTTATTGCTTTACGCTACGTTTTTACCATAATATATCATTACACATCATGTCAATCATTATTTTACAAAAAGGACATATTTTAACCTTTTTAATAATTATAAACCCCTACATCCAGGACTGAAATGCGGCTAAATACCGGAGGGAGAATGCCCTCGGCCATGAGCGACTCGGCCTGAGCAGTTCGGCCATGAGCTCACGGCCGAAGGGCTCGTCGACAAGTCTCGGGCCGAATGGGCCTCGCGGAATGCATTTTCACCCATTTATCCTTGACAGGGCTTCCCGACAGTAGTAAATGATCCTAATCTTGCAGACATCTTGATTAAGGAGACGCAAAGACATGGCTTCGAACTCCAAAAAGACGAAAAGTATCCGCTACAGAAAGGCAAAACCAAACAGGCGTAACCTGAAGGCGGACCAAAAGCGCATCCAAAGGAATGCCGAGATCCTCAAAGAATTGGCTTCAAAGGAAAAAGTATAGACCCTTAGAAAACATTCCCTACAGTTTTTTCTTTTAAAGACCCACTTTTTCCCCTTTGGGCCAAAATACTGGGTACTGCATATATAAATTCCCTGTTTATCCGCATCCAGAATCAAGCAACCTGAATCCGGTATCGCTTCTTTGGCCATAGCAATACTGATATCGGCCGGGGACTAAGAAAAGAGGGGCATCGAACAAGAAAAAAAGGAGTTATTATGAAAGAAATCGTTATTGTTTCTGCATGCAGAACGGCTATCGGAGCTTTTGGGGGAGCCCTGAGAGACCTGAACGCCCCGTTTATCGGAAGTATAACCATGAAAGAAGCGATCAACCGAGCCGGGATTAGTGCCGATATGATTGACGACGTCCGATTCGGCTGTTGTCTTGAACCGACGGATGCCATGAATGTAGCACGCGTTGCCGCACTGATGGCAGGCATACCGGATAATATCACGGCGGTTACCATCAACCGGGTATGTACCTCAGCCATGGAAGCGATAATATCGGGGATGGCCATGATACAGGTTGGTATGGCCGATATTATCCTGGCCGGGGGGGTAGAACACATGTCGGGTGTGGACTACACCGTACCCGGGGCACGCTGGGGATGCCGCCTTCAGGATAAAGTATTTGTAGATGGCCTGATTCATGGCCTGCACTGTGGTTCTCACCTGATTCCTCATCCTGAAGAAGGCCCTGTAAAGGAAGGAATGCCTCTTGAGCTCTTCAAGGGAAAACCTTATATCATGGGGCATACCGCCGAATTTGTAGCCCAGTTGCATAACATCAGCCGCGAAGAGATGGATGAGGTTGCCCTGCGCAGTCATAACAATACCGAGAGGGCGACACTGGAAGGCGATTTTGTGGAAGAGATCGTACCTGTAGAAGTGCCCCAGAAAAAGAAAAAGCCTCCCATTATTTTCGACAAGGATGAACACTTCAGGCCGGGCCTTACAATGGATCAACTGTCCAAACTACCTCCGGCCTTTGTCCCGAAGACCGGGAAGGTCACGGCAGGCAACTCTTCGGGTATCAACGACGGCTCAAGCGCTATGGTCATTATGTCTGCTGAAAAGGCAAAGGAACTCGGCATCCAGCCCATTGCGCGGATAAAAGCTACGGGCCGTGGCGCATGCCATCCCTCGGTGATGGGGTTAAGCCCTGTCCCGGCGGTCAAGAACCTGCTCCAAAAAAATCCCGATCTTAAGCTTGAAGACTTCGAACTGATTGAACTCAACGAGGCATTTGCGGCCCAGTACTTGGGGTGTGAAAAGGAGCTGGGGTTGAATCGGAAAATTACAAATGTGAACGGATCCGGCATTGGACTGGGTCATCCCGTCGGATCAACCGGATGCCGCATCATGGTGACCCTTCTTTATGCCATGAAAAAACGGGAAAAGAGCCTGGGACTGGCAACCCTTTGCGGGGGAGGCGGTGTATCCATGGCATGTGCTCTGGAGATGATTTAGATAAATATATTAAGGAGGAGACCTTTGAAAAATACCGGAATTGTCATTGCGAGCGCAGCGAAGCAATCTCGGTTTTGCAAGAAATTCAATGAGATTGCCGCGTCGCTTCTCTCCTCGCAATGACCCAAACTGCAAGTTTTCAAAGGTCTCTTAAGGCGCAGGGATCAAGGTTAACGACATGTTTTTCCCTGCGCCTCCCCTATTCAAGATACTCGGCAGTCTTTAATCTCCTTCCGATTCTATACTCAATGTGCAGCTTGAGTAATTTTTTAATGTCCTGAATCACATCATTTGTGAAGGACAATTCTTCTACTGTCTTCCACCTGCCCGACTGCATAAGCCCAAACACCTTAATTGAATCAGGAGAAAGACCCGGTGAAGTCGTAGACTCCTCCCCGCATTTCAGGCAGCAGATACCACCTTTGTTCGGCCTGAATACCGCCCTCCCCTCTCCTTTATAATCCCTCCCGCAAACACAACACTTATTCAAATCAATCCTGTATCCACCAAGACTCATTGCTTTTGCGTCAAAAAAAATACCGAGCGCATCCTTTCTCGCACCATGATTCAGGATATGAAATGAATTTTCAAGCAACTCAAACATTTTCCCGTCAATCACACCAAGAGGAAAGAGTATTTCGGTAAGCTCAATCATATGACTTGCCAGGGACAGAGAAAAAAAATCCGATCTGAGTCCCGGAAATGCGTTAATCAGCCTGCATGAATGAAGGAAATGGAGGTCTCCTTTTCTTTTCA
>CAZUHR010000273.1:0-4848 GCA_964620335.1 uncultured Desulfobacteraceae bacterium | reverse complement strand
ATAGCTGTCTGGCATATCAATTCTCTTGTGGAAACAAATCCCGAAGTGATAAATGGCGGAACTATCTCTGCTCTGGAACATGTCCTTCAAGACCCGATAGTTTCTCATCAAACACAGGCATATTTTCTTTACAAACACGTTTCAAACACCCTTTGCTCCATGATCATCCACTCAGAAGAGCTGGCTGAACAGGCATTCTCTTCTCTTAAGAGACTGCTTGAAAAAACCAATGGACACCCACACAGGGCGGTGGCCGAGTCATTGGGGAGCCTCCCTTTTTCTGTTCAAGGCCCTGAATTAGATGAGGTGAGGGAGGACATACCCAGCGTAAACTGGCGTCAGATATGTGATGAGACAGGCCTTACCGCATATCCTTCACCCAAGCTGACAGGAAGAAGCCTGGTAGTTACGTTGCCCCGGAAAAAGGAATTGCTGGTAATAAAACTTGCGCGCATACACGAATCTGTTCAATCCCTGCACGGTGAACCACTCTGGATGGAACATCTCAAAGCACGGTCTTTTAATTTTCCCATTAGATTCAATGTGCCAAAGGCGATAAAAATTGCGGGGAGTTATATATTCAGGTTGCAGGATATACCTGTCGAAATGCCTCGTAAAATGGATATCCATCCCGAAGGTTATGCGATCGGCTTTATTGCTGATAAGGATTACTTTACCTACCCTAATGACACCAGAAAAGAAAGACGACTAGCACCAAAAGAATTTAGAGAAGTCATGTGCAGAAATGCCTGGCTATTAGGACGACTAACGTCTCTTGGAATTGTTCACTCTGCGCCTATACCGCTTTTTCATAATCAGGTTCAGAGCCAAAGAAGAAGAGATCATGGTCTTTATGAATGGTTTCGCGCAGGTAGACTTCACGCATGGCTTGACTCCTGCTTATATCCCAATCTGGGTCTTACAGGCATAAGGGACTTCGAACACTTTGTGACTTTTAAGGGACTGAATCAAAACCTCTACCGCTATATCGGCACACATCTTCTCAGTCTCTTTCTTATTGCAGGCAGCTATTTTCGAAATAAGGAGAGGGAAAGGGTTGGGCTTGATAATTCCGGCGAACCTGTAGACGTCCGTTACCTTTTTGACAAATATTTCTTCAAGGAACTCATACGCGTAATCTTCCTTAATTATTACCATGGATTCGTGGAAAGACAATTCAGGGGAGAGATTCCTGTTGGCCTGGATGAGCTCACCATCCGGATGATCGACGAGATGGGCATAGATCGCCACATGGAAGAGATACTAAGGGTCGCGGACCAAAAAGAAATGACCGATAAAGAGTTCAGAGATTTTCTGAGGCAAAAAGGCTATTCCAAAACGCAGGCAAAGACAATGCAAAAGGGCATCGAGGATATCACCATACTTAGCGGTCCGCATCTGGGCGAATTTAACCACCGCATATCGTTACCCGAACTCATTGAATCGGTCGGAACTATGTCCGCGTTATGTATCGTTGGCAGATACCTAAAAATGCAAGGCACATATACAAAGACCGGTGTTTCTGCCGGGGAAAGCCGTCATCTGTCCAAACGAAAGGAGATAAATGACTAAAAAACCTGTTACTTTTGGCAAGCCCTTGGACAGATTTCCATCGCTTTCTGGTACATACTTGTGCCATAATATTTATATCCCGCAGTGCAGGGAATACGCTCCGATGAAGTCTTATCTTTACAGAAAGGCTGGCCTACAAGCCCGCATCCGATAATAAGATAATTCATTTCCTCCATGCAAATAGAGTCGCATTCGCCACTAGAGCATACTCTCTTGGCCACTTCCTCTCTCTTGCTTACAAAACAATCATGCATTTTATCGCAACCCTGTTTGCATGCAGCTATGTCATATTTATTACCTTTAAACATGCGCTCGCACGCTTCACTACATTTAGTATGCGTAGTATCTGCACTCTGCGTATAAGACTCAAGGTAATTGGCCTTGCACGCTTTCCATGGGTCGGCCGCACCTGCCACCCCGTAAGCCAAAAACACAAACACGCATGTTAATACTACCAACACGGCCATACTACAAAAATCTTTACAGTGCTTCATTGTGTAATACCTCCAGTTCTTTCGTAGGTTGAAATTCTTCAAGAATTACCTGCCCTGCCTCATTTTCCAGTCTTGTTTTCTGCACTTTAATGATCAATAATTAACCTAAATAAAGAGAAAATCAAGCTATTTTTTACTCAGAGCATTATATACTTCCTACCAATTATGTGCTGTCCGTCTCCCTACTCAAATTCATTTCCTAGGTCAAGGACTCCCTATCAACAGGCACTTCATAAACACTGATTGATTTCTCAAATCCCTTAAGCTCGATTTTTCCGAGAGGAAACGCAGTTATATGCTCCTTTATGAAATCATAAGTTCTCTGGGAAATCAAAATACCCCCGACAGGCGCATTGGATTCAAGGCGCTGAGCCAGGTTTACTGCCGATCCCAGCACGGTGTAAGAAAGTCTCTTGGTTGAACCCATATTCCCCACCACTACCGTATCCGTGTTAATTCCGATTCGAATTTGTATGGGCATACCCCCATGTTTCTCCCATTTCGCCCGGATCTCTCTCACTTTCCTTTGCATATCGATTGCCGCGCGAACACAGAGAAGTGCATGGTCGGATTGAGGTTCAGGGTCACCGAAGAATACCATCATGCCGTCCCCCATGAACTTATCCACGGTTCCCTTATATTGAAATACGATCTCCGTCATTGCCTCAAAGTATTCGTTTAATAAGCTTTGTATTTGGACCGGCCCCATTGAAGCGGTGTATCTGGTAAAATCTTTGATGTCGCTGAACAGGATTGTTAATTCCTTTTTCTGCCCGCCGGAACCTATTATTTCGGGATTAGCTATTATCTTCTTAACAACAAGAGGTGGAAAATAGGCCTCAAGCGTTCTCCGAAAAACCTCCTTCTCCTTCTCCTCGTTGATATAGCGATAGGCCAAAATGCAAATCATAGCAAAGACGACTATAAGAAGTGGCCGCACAAAGTGAAGGATAGTGTTTGAATAAAAAAATAAAAGTGAGGTAACGCCGATATATCCCCCTGCAACAGCAAGCGTTCCAAGAGAAAATCCGACAGACGATAGTCTCAGAGATAACAATAGAATAATAAGCAGGAGCGATAGTTCAACAAAAACCATTCCGGTGCATGAAAGCTCCCGGAGAAACGATTCCGTCAGAACCGTGTGTATCAGATTTGCGTGTAACCCGCTTAAAGGAAAATGGGTATCGGTTGGAACAGGCCCTATGTCTGACGAACCTGTTGATACTTCCGAGACAATTACAATCTTCCCCAATAGTTCGTCACGCCACATCTCCATTTCCTCACGATCTTCGGAAACTAACAGCACGTCAGAAAAATTATAATGCTTCATCCTTTCCCAGGAACCAATGAAGTTAACTACCATGTTTCCGTATTTATCGATGGGTATGACGATATCATGTCCTGATGATTCCCCGGGACGCCTTGCATCTTTGAGTATTATACTTTCTCCTGGACTGACGATGATTCTTTCGGGCGGAACGCCAAGGTAATCACAGATAGCCCTAAAAGAAAAGCCGGGATAAAAGGCCCCCTCATATCGAACAAGGAGCGGCATGCGGCGGAAGACACCGTCACGATCGCATTTGAGATTCAGATAGCCCAGTCCCTTGGATATATCAGCGATATCATGAAGTGTGATCAAAGGGTTTGCACCTACATGGAATGAATCGGGATGCCCTTTCACAACCACGTTCCATTTTGTTCTGTCAAGATACTGTCTTTCGCATATATTTTTATTCTGTTTTTTTTCTACAAACTTTTCAGACAAATTGAATGCCATTCCGAAGTATACATTGCCGGATTTTGAAACTGCGTCAATTAATGCTTTGTCATCCTTTTCATTTGTTCGTGCCGCAAATATAAAATCGTACAGCTGGGCTGATACGTTCATGGCAGCCAGATTTTTTATCATTTGTGCATGCTGGGATCGGTTCAGGTAAAAATTGTTAAGCCTCCGGATACTAGTATCGTTAAGGTCAACATGGACGATAGTATCGTTATAAAAAGGCCTAAGAAGTTCAGAATTCGACCGCAACAAAAACAACTGGTCGACGGCCTGGGCATTCCATGTCTCAAACACATTTGGCAAAAGCCAGAAGCAAAGATGCGCAGCGGCAAAGGAACCCAGGACTAAGAGAATCGTTATCTGAAGGTTTCGTTTCTTATCTGTGATCAATGGTAAACGTCCTGCTGTAGAAATTGGTCGTGGATACCTCTTCGGCAATGGGATCAATATCGGAGGGACTTAATTTCTTGTTCTTACCGGTGCCGCGGACACTACCTCCGATTGACACAGGACGCTCCGCAGGGGCTGTGAGCGTTCTATACTTCCTTTTGGCCTTTTGGATCTCCGCCAAGACCTCCTTTACGAGTCCCTGCTTGTCGGATTGGCCTGCGCATACGTACTTTTTCATCAGCACCTCAAGTCCGCTCAATCTTTCGGCAGACGCAAGCAGATAAAATGTCTCGAGCCCGGTTTGTTTGTCAAGCTCAAACCACTTAGTTCCCTGGGGAATATAATATTTCTTCCCCGTCTCAGGGTCCATGGAAAACTGCGGCGTTTCATATGGAAATAACATGTGAAGCTCATTCTGCCCACTGTGATAAATCAGATAAACAAAACACTTCTTTTTTAGTTCTACGAGCAACTTTAACTGATCCCCGGTTTTCAGGGTCGTATCACGCGTTATTGCCACAAGTCGCCGGTCGTTTTCTAAGCCAACCATCGCGCCAAACGCCCAGCGGAAACAGATGTTATTTTCTTCCTTTTGACCGGCCCTCG
>CAZUHR010000272.1:0-4854 GCA_964620335.1 uncultured Desulfobacteraceae bacterium | reverse complement strand
GGTTTACCATGATAGGTTCTTTGCCGATCTGCAATACAAATTCCCGACCCTTTCGAGCCGTCTCGTCAGTAGTGGCAATGCCTTTAATGACCTCAACAACCTGCATCATGGGCACCGGATTAAAAAAGTGCAGGCCGAGGACCCGTTCCGGTCGTTCCGTAACAGCGGCCAATTCGCTGATTGGGATGGCGGAGGTATTACTGGCAATAAGGGCTTCCTTGCCTGTGACCTCGCCAATTTTTTTAAATATCTCCTGCTTGAGGTCCAGCCTTTCAAACACTGCCTCGATAGTCAGATCCACAGTCGCGGCCTCGGAAAAATCAATAACGGTCCTGATCCTGTCCATGATGGTGGCCCTGTCTTCTTTGACTTTTCCCTTTTCAACAAACTTTCCGACAGACCATTCGATACTCTTAAGCGCCTTATTCAAGGCTTCGGGATCGACGTCATAGAGGAAGACCTCTAAACCTGCTTGAGCGCATACCTGGGCAATGCCGCCGCCCATCAGACCCGAGCCCACTATAAAAATCTTCTTAATGGTCATTTAAAACACTCCTTTCAATAACTTGCGATTTTATTGTGATCTTTCTCAATTTCCTGAGTATAAGAATAGGGGCGCACTTCCTTTACGGCCAAAAAACGGGCGTCTATCTATCGGCCTTTTCAAGATCAGGCATGTCAGTATGTCAGCTGATCTCGCATTTCTCCTGAAGGTGCGTTGGCTGGATTTAGAGGCCGAGGTAGGTTTTGCGAATGACCTCATCTTGGAGCAACTGGTCGCCGGTTCCCTCAGCGATAATTTTGCCGGAGGAAAGAACGTAGTTACGGGTAGCCATTTTAAAGACCGTGCTGACATCCTGCTCCACAAGAAGGACGGTGATTCCTGTATCGCTGATCTCTCCGATCTTTTCAAATACCTCCTTCCTCAGAATGGGTGCCAGTCCTGTAGAAGGCTCGTCGATACACAACAGTTTGGGCTCCGACATCAAGGCCCTGCCGATGGCAAGCATCTGCTGCTCCCCACCGGAGAGGGTTCCCGAGATTTGATTTGATCTCCCTTCAAGCACAGGAAAAAGCTGATACGCTTTGTCAAGGTTTTCCTGAATTTCATTTTTGTCCTTCAGGAGATAAGCGCCTGCCAGCAAATTGTCCAAAACCGTCATCTCCCGAAAGGGCCTTCTCCTTTCAGGACAATGAATCAGCCCTCTTCTGACAATTTCATGCGCAGGGATCAGGTCTATTCTCTCCCCGTCAAAGGTCACCGTACCCTTGATGGTTACCTCCCCGGCGGTTGACCTGCGCCTGATTTCCCTATCCCAGGCCACCAACCCGGTTATGGCCCTGAGCAGAGTGGATTTACCGGCCCCATTGGGCCCCACCAGGCTGACCAGTTCGCCCGTATCGACCCCCATGCTCAGTTTGTTGATAAGCATGGCCTTTTCATAGCGCACCGTCAATTGATCCACTTCCAATAGCACTATTAGATGTCTCCCTGGCCGAGATAGGCCTCAATGACTTTCGGGTTATTCACGATCTCCTCAGGTGTCCCGTCAGCGATGATGGTCCCGAAATCGAGCACAATAATCCGATCCACGATCTTCATCAACTGCTGCAGTTTATGTTCAACGATGATCATGGCCGGTCCCTCGCTGTGCAACCGGCCAAAGCGGCCGCCCTTGTGTAGCCTGCTAATGGATTTGGCCATAAGATCTGTTTCAGCGGGGCTTAATCCGCCGAAAGGTTCGTCCAAAAGGAGCAATTCCGGTTCTGTTGCGACGGCCCTGGCGACCTCCAACCGCTTGAGATCCCCCTGAGAAAGGGTGGAGGCGTCCTCCAGGGCCATATCCGAGATGCCCGCAAATTCCAGAGCATCCATAGCCTTGGCTTCCACTCTTTTGACCCACTCTCCTCTCTTCATGGCCCGGGGGCACAAACAGGACACCATGACATTGGCAATGATGGGCAGACGGCGAAAGGGCCTCATATTCTGGAAAGTGCAGGCAATGCCCAAGTTCACTATATCCCAGGTCTTGCGCCCCACAATGTTTTTTCCCTTGAAACGGACCCTTCCTGAATCAGGTCTCAATATCCCTGTTACCAGCCGGAGCAGGGTTGTCTTCCCGGCGCCGTTCGGGCCGATTAAACCCAGCACCTCGTTCCGGTCCATGGGAAAACTCACATCGCTGACGGCTCGCAGCCCCCCGAAGTTCTTATTCAGCGATTCAATTTCCAGAAAGGCGTGGCCCATATCAAAATTCCTCCGCCTCTTCCCTCAATTCACGGCGGGAGACCTTGCCCACGTCCGTTTTGGGGAGTTCCCCCCGGAATTCAATGATCTTGGGAACCTTGTAATGGGCCAGATTTTCCTTGCAGAACTCAATAATGTCTTCCTCGGAAATTTTACCCCTGGCTTCACTCTGGAGCACCACATAGGCCTTTATTAAGTGGCCTACCTTGGGATCCGGCACACCAACCACCCCGGCGGCCTTTATCTGAGGATGGTTAAAAAGGACCTCCTCCACATGCCGGGCAAAGACCGAGTAGCCTTTATATTTGATCAGGTCTCTCTTGCGGTCAAAAAAGTGAAAATATCCTTCTTCATCCATCCTGACGAGATCTCCGGTTCTCAGCCATTTTTCACCGTCAATCTCTATCATGGATTCCGCTGTCTCCTCGGGCCGCTTCCAATAACCGGACATGATATTCGGGCCGCTGAGGATCAGTTCCCCTACTTCTTCAGGTAGCAGAAACTCCGTGCCTTCATGTTCGACGATGGCGGCCTTGACATTGGGTATGGGAATCCCGAAGGAACCGGCCTTTGGTCGGTCGATTGGGCTGCCATGGCTGAGGGCGGTCGTTTCGGTCATGCCGTAACCCTCTAGAATCTTTGAGCCTGTTCGTCTCTCCCACTCCTGGATGGTAGATTCGTGCAGGGTGTCCGCGCCGCACGCAATCATTTTGAGTTTTTTCCAGTCGACCCTGTCTGTTTTTTCATACTCTTTGAGGTATTCAAACAAAGTGGGGACACCATAAAAGGCGGAGGCCTGATAACGATCCATGGCCGAGAGGATATCATCCATATCCGGGGTGGTGAAAAGAACGATGGTAAAGCCCTGGGCAAGACTCATGAGCATCACCACAACCTGCCCGTAAATGTGAAAAAAGGGCAGAAAGCCAATGACCACTTCACCAGCCTCTTCAAAAAACGGCCAGAAGGCAATACCCTGTGCCTTTAGGGCACACATGTTATAGTGAGTGAGAATCGCCGCCTTGGGAAGTCCAGTGGTCCCGCCGGTATAAGGGAGCGCGGCAATATCTTTTCTGGGTTCAATCGTTATCTTCGGCGGTTTAGGTGAATACTTTTTGATAAGAGTCTGAAATTGGAGCAGGCCCGCCTCTTCTATATACTTGGGCGTCGGCACGTGCATCTCCCCATAGACCTTTCCAAGGGCGCCTTTTCCCAGCATTCTTTTAAGCGCCGGGAGGTATTCACCGATGTTGGTGAGGATCACATTCTTGAGCGGGACACCCGACTTTTCCACATTATCATACAGGATATCCTGGCACACGATCGTCTCAGCGTCACTGTCTTCAAGCTGATGTTTGACCTCTTTGCTTGTATAAACAGGGCTGATAGGAGTCACCTTTGCACCGATCTTCAGGGCGGCAAAATAGGAGATGACATACTGCGGACAGTTTAAGAGAAACAAGGCCACGGTATCGCCCTTGGAAATTCCCAGGTCGGTCAGGGCTGTTGCAAACCGGTCAACCATTTCCCGAAGCGCGCTGTAGGTTATCTTTTTTCCGTAGAAGATAAGTGCGATCTTGTTGCCATATTTCTCGGTGACCTCGTCAAAAATCTCCGGAACCGATTGCTCAGGAATATCAATCTGTTCGGGAACCCCCTCAGGGTAGTACTTCAACCAGGGCTTGGACATGTATAATTCCTTGGCATCCATTTTTTTCCTCACACTTATTTTGACAGTCTTCAGGATTCAGATACCGGATACTGAATACTTTTATCTCAGTCCAAAGGCGCCGTGCAAATACGGCATGTCTTTCGGGTAGCTATGTTCCTGATCTTACACCTGGGGCACTCGGTTTCCACCTTATCCCGCAACCACGGGAAAAGACCGTCCGGCATGTACAGAAGGATCAACAGCACGATAACGGCGAACATCAACATGCGATACTCGGGCCAAAAACGAAAAAATTCCAACAGGGGAAACAGGACAAAGACAGCTCCGACAGGCCCGTATATGGTGACGATTCCACCGAATATAGCCCAGATAACCACAGTAAAAGACATGGTAACCTCCAGGGTGGAGGGCCCGGCAATCCTCATAAAATGCGCATAAAACCCCCCGGATATTCCGGCAAAGAAACCGCTGAGGCAAAAGGCCAGAAGCTTGTAACGGGTCGTGTTGATGCCGGCGGCCCTGACGGCCACCTCGTCTTCCCTGATGGCATGGAAGATGATGCCCGTGTTGGAGTCGGTTATCTTCCACATGATAGTCACCAATCCGAGCATAACGACAACGGTGATGTAATAGTCGGACAATCGCGAACCGGAAAGACGGGATAATCCTGAAAGGCCCAATTCACCCCCGGTTATACTGGGAAAGGCGAAAACAATTCCCATTAAAATAATAGGAAAAGCCAGTGTGGTCAGTGCCAGATAAGTTCCCCGGAGCCTGAGGCAGGGAATGCCGATAATCAGGCCGGCCAGAACCGCTCCCATCGCCCCGAGGGGAATGCTGCCCCAAGGAGGCAATTTGGCGTGCAGGTTTAAAAGGGCGGCGGTGTACGCACCCACACCAAAGAAAAGGGCATGACCAAAATTGATCTGGCCCG